>NZ_CP102081.1:600000-893515 GCF_024582695.1 Mycoplasma sp. 1578d | reverse complement strand
CAGAATATCAAAGATTATCAACTTTATTAACTAAATCTTCTTTAAATTGGTCGGTTAAAATTTTTAAATCAATTTCACTATAAGCTGAATTTTCTTTGATAAATTCTTTCATGTCTATAATTTTATTCTTTAAAAATTAATACAATAAAATAATTGTGAATTATCAAATAAATAAAAAGTTATTCACAATTTTATTCACAAGTTTAATATGCTAAAAATGTGTATATAATTTAAAAAATAACAATTAAAAAAACAGGTAATTTGACTTGTGGATATTTATTGTAAAACTTAAAAATATTAAACTATAATAAAAATAAGTAATATGAAACCTAATAATAAAGAAATTATCTTATCAATTGAAAATTTAAATAAAACATATGGGGAAACCAAAACCATTAACAATCTCACTTTTAATGTTTATAAAGGTGAATTATTTGGTTTTTTAGGGATTAACGGAGCCGGAAAAACAACCACATTAAATATTATTTTAAGCTTTATTAAACCAGATTCAGGTAATGTACTAATTAATAATAAAAATATTAATGATTATCCTGAATATATTAAAAGTCAAATTGGAGTTGTGTTTCAAGATTCGATTTTAGATCGTTATTTATCGGTAAGAGAAATTTTATATGAGCGAGCTTTTTTATATTTTAGAGATAAAAAAGCTATGATTAAAGAAAAAGTTCAAGACATGATTAAACTTTTTGAATTAGAAGAATTTGCAAATAAACTATATAAAACATTATCCGGCGGGCAAAGGCGTAGAGTTGATATAGCAAGAGCTCTCATTCATTCTCCAAGCATTTTATTTTTAGATGAACCAACCACTGGCTTAGATCCAAGTTCTCGGAAATTAGTGTGAAAAATTTTAAATAATCTGAGAGAAAAGCAATTATTAACCATTATTTTAACTACACATTATATGGAGGAAGCAAGTAATTGTGATCATGTCATTGTTTTGAATAAAGGGGAAATTGTTGCTCAGGGGACTGTAGCAGATTTAAAAAATAAATATACTTATGCAACTTTAAAAATTTATTCTAAAAAGAACATTAAATTAGAAGAATATATACAAAATTCAGGCAAAGAATTTATTTTTCAAAATAATTGTTATTTAATTACTTTTAAAAACACTAAAAAAATTAATGAATATTTAACTGAACATAAACACATTTTTAATGATATTGAAATTATTAAAGGGGACATGGACGATGTCTTTTTGTCAATAGTTAATAATTAAGGATCTTATGAGTACATATATTTTATTTCGTCGACAATTTATTTCACTGTGAAATCAAAAATTTCGCTTTTTCTTTAGTTTAATAGCCCCTATTTTTATTTTTGTTATTCTCTTATTAATTTTTAACTTAGTTTCACTTCAAAGAGGACATAAATCTTTATTAGCTCGAGATAATTTTCAAATTGGAACTGGTCTAATTTTTTTAATTACTATTATTAACGGATCAACATTAACTGTAATCCAGATTCAAGATAATTATAATAATGCTATCAACGATATTAAAGTTACACCGATTAAACATTGAAAAATTCGATATAGTTATTTTTTATTTAACTTTGCAATAAACTTTATCACTACATTTTTAACATTTATCATTTTTATCTTTTTTATTTTAGGTTTTAATGTTAATGAAATTAAAACTTTTAATTCTAAGTTAATACTTAAAAGTATTGCCTCGGAAACCATTGATTCAGTTGCTTCTTTAATTAAATATATTAAAGAAAAACCAGAATTAAGTGCTCAATACGGAAATAATGCTGATCAAATTTTAAAAAGTTTAGAAGCTATATACTCATCAACAGCTAAAGAACCACAAAGTTCATTATTCACTTATCAAATTATTAATATTTTAAATTGATCAACCATGTTTAATACTTTTTTACTTATGATTTGTGGTACTTTATTTGCTTCATTATTATTTCCAATTGTTTTATCACGCTTAAGATCATTAAATATTTCGCAAGCGTTAAATATCATGCTGATTTTGTTTGGAGGATATTTTATTGGATCGTTCATTCCATTAGCATATTATCCAAGTTGATTACGTTCATTTTGTTCGATAATACCAACCACACATTTATTACAAATAACCAGACATTCATTGTATGTCAATACTTTAAATCAAGCAACTAATATATCCCTCAATCCAATTAGTTTGTTAGATCATAATATTTCAGTTGCTTGAAGTTTGATTTACGTATTATCTTGAATTTTGTGCTTATTCTGAATTAATATTTTTATTGATAAAGTGATTCAAAGTTGAAGATTAATTAAATATTTTATTAAATTAAATTTAAATAAAATTAAATCACAAATCAAAACCAAAATAAACTTAAAATAAATTTTGTCCCAATTTTCTATAGAGAAAAAAATAATTTAAAATATGATACACACGGATCAGAATTTAATATATAATAAATCTACATATCTTTTATATGTTATTAGACTAGTTTTAAATTTAAAAATACAGAAAGGAAGTTCAAAATGCCAACAACAAATCAACTAGTTACAAGCGGGCGTGTTTCAAAAGAAAAGAAACAAAACGCACCTGCTTTAAGTTTAAGTTACAACTCGCTGATTAAAAAAGCTAAAAAAATGGCTTCACCATTTAAACGTGGTGTATGTACTCGTGTTGCAACAATGACACCTAAAAAACCTAACTCAGCGTTACGTAAATATGCTCGTGTTAAATTATCAAACGGAATGGAAGTTACAGCTTATATTCCAGGAGAAGGACACAATCTACAAGAACACTCAGTGGTGTTAATTCGTGGAGGTCGTGTTAAAGACTTACCTGGGGTTAGATACCACATTGTTCGTGGAACCCAAGATGCTGCCGGAGTTGCTAAACGTAAACAAGGACGTAGTTTATACGGAGCTAAAAGAGAAAAAGCTAAATAGTTAAATTAATCAAATTACTTATTATTTAATGAATCGAAAATAGGAGGACAATATGTCAAGAAAAAAAAGTGCACCAATCCGTGAAGTACTTGCAGATCCAGTTTTTAATTCTGTAATTGTTACAAAATTAATTAACACTATTATGCTTGACGGAAAAAAATCAATTGCTCAAGATATTCTTTATTCAGCATTTGAAATTGTGAAAGAAAAAACTCAAAAAGACCCAATGGAAGTATTTTTACAAGCTGTAGAAAATATTACTCCACAATTAGAAATTAGAACCAGAAGAATCGGAGGAACCAACTATCAAGTTCCTACCGAAGTTTCTCCACGTAGAAAGAAAACACTTGCTCTTAGATGACTTGTTAATTACGCACGTACTAGAAACGAAAAAACCATGGATGTGCGTTTAGCTAATGAAATTATTGACGCATCAAACAAAACAGGAGGAGCTATTAAGAAACGTGAAGATACTCACAAAATGGCTGAAGCAAACCGTGCATTTGCACACTTCAGATGATAGTATCTTAGTATATAATTAATAGATATTATGGCAAGAGATTATGATTTAAAAGACTACCGAAACATCGGTATTATGGCTCACATTGATGCAGGTAAAACTACTACAACTGAAAGAATTTTATTTCATACAGGTAAAATTCACAAAATTGGTGAAACTCACGATGGAGCTTCACAAATGGACTGAATGGCTCAAGAGCAAGAAAGAGGAATTACCATTACCTCAGCTGCAACCACAGCGTTTTGAAAAGGAAAAAGAATTAACGTTATTGATACTCCTGGACACGTTGATTTTACTGTTGAGGTAGAACGTTCATTGCGTGTGCTTGATGGTGCAGTTGCTGTTTTAGACGCTCAATCAGGAGTTGAACCTCAAACTGAAACTGTTTGAAGACAAGCAACCAATTATAAAGTACCAAGAATTGTGTACGTAAATAAAATGGATAAAGCTGGAGCTGATTTTGAAAAATCGGTTGAATCAGTTAAAACCAGACTTGGCGGGAACGCAGTTGCAATTCAATGACCAATTGGTTCTGAAGCAGACTTTACTGGAATTATTGATTTAGTAACTATGAAAGCAGTTACTTATAATGGCGAAGCTCAAGAAGAAGAGTTTGAAACTGAAATTCCAGCTGAATTAGTAGATGTTGCTAAATTAAAAAGACAAGAATTACTTGAAGCAGTTGCTAATTATGACGAAGAAGTAATGATGATAGTGCTTGAAGGCGGAGAATTAGATGAAGCTTCATTTAAAGAAGCAATTCGCAAAGCTACTTTAACTGCAGAATTTTTCCCAGCTGTTTGTGGGACATCATTTAAAAACAAAGGGGTTAAGAAAATGATTGACGCAGTGGTTGATTATTTACCTTCACCTCTTGATATTCCCCCAATTAAAGCTTATGAAGGTGATAAACAAGTAGATGTTTTAGCAACTGATGATGCTGAATTTGCTGCTTTGGCATTTAAAGTTATGACTGATCCATTTGTTGGAACCTTAACATTCTTCCGTGTTTATCGTGGAGTTTTAAATAAAGGAAGTTACGTTTATAACTCAACTAAAGAACAAAAAGAACGTATTGGACGTATTCTACAAATGCATGCCAATAACCGTGTGGAAATTGATGAATGTCGTGCTGGAGATATTGCTGCAGCCGTTGGACTTAAATCAACCACTACTGGAGATACTTTAATTTCAGAAAAATCACCAAAAATTGTGCTTGAAAAAATGGTATTCCCTGAACCAGTTATTTCGCAAGCTCTTGAACCTGAATCAAAAGCTGCTACTGAAAAACTTTCATTAGGATTACAAAAATTAGCTGCTGAAGATCCTACATTCAGAACTTATACTGATGAAGAAACTGGACAAACCATTATTGCTGGTATGGGTGAGTTACACCTTGATATCATTGTAGATCGTTTAAGACGTGAATTTGGTGTACAAGTTAAAGTTGGAGCACCTCAAGTTTCGTACCGTGAAACAATTACTAAAACTGCAGAAGTTGAAGGTAAACATATTAAACAATCAGGTGGTAAAGGTCAATACGGACACGTTTGATTGAAATTTGAACCAAACCCAGATGGTGGATTTGAATTTGTTGACAAAATTGTTGGTGGAAAAATTCCTAAAGAATACATTAAACCAATTCAAAAAGGTCTTGAAGACAAAATGGCTGCTGGTATTTTAGCTGGATACCCAATGATTGATATTAAAGCTACTTTATTTGATGGATCATACCACGATGTCGATTCATCCGAATTAGCTTATAAAATTGCTGCTTCTAAAGCTCTTACTAAAGCTAAAGATGCTATTGGAACAGTTCTTTTAGAACCAATTATGGATGTGGCAGTTGTTGTTCCTAGCGACCACATTGGAGATGTTATCGGGGATCTTTCAAGAAGAAGAGGACTTGTTAACGACCAAGAACAAAGAAACGATGGAGCTACAATTGTTCGTGCCGCTGTTCCTCTTTCAGAAATGTTTGGATATTCAACCGAACTTAGATCAATGACCAGTGGACGTGGAACATATCAAATGCAATTTGATCATTACGAAAAATGTCCAAAAAATATTTCTGACGAAATCATTAAACGTAGAAATATTCAAAACAAAGACGAAGATTAAAATTATTTTAAAAGTACCCACAAGAAAACTCGCTTTTGCGAGTTTTTTATTTACATTTAATACTTTCAATCACAAAATATGCATAAATATTATCATTAAAATGTTTGAATATTTTATACATTATTTTATTTTTAAAAGTTAATTTGTTATAATTATAAAGTAATTAACGAGGGTGCCTTTCGTTAGAAAGGCTGAGAAATACCTAAGCTGATCAAGGCAATGCTTGCGTAGCTAAGTTAACTGACAGAGTTATTTTTCAGTAAAACCCCTTAAAAACAAGGAGTTTTTTTATGTATAAAATATTTAAAAAAATAAAACCGCTAATTCTAGGATCGCTAGGTTTAGCACCACTAGTTGCAGCATCATGTACTGCTTCACAAACCAATACATGAGATACAGATATTAAATTTTTAGTACCAACACCAAACTCAGGTTATACTGATGAACAAAAAACAAAATGAGAAAACGTATTAACTAAACATTTTAACGATCTTAAAAATAAAGATAATTCATTAAAACAATACAAAGATGTTTCAATTAAATTAGTTTATGCTGATGATACAGGAGCTTCATATCAACAATTTTTAGCAAATAATCCAGAACAGGATTTTATGATTTTGAGTTACTCTACAATATCAAAACAAAAAACAGAAGATTTATTACCTACAGTTGCTCAAACTCAAACATATAAATTTTTATGGACACCAGAAATAGCAGCTAAATTTGAAAATAAAAAAGACAAAGACCCATTATATGAAATGGCTCAAAAAGCAAATACATTACAATTAGAAAATAAACAATTTGGTGAATATCCAACCTGAACAGGTGAAGAAAAAGAAAGATTATTAAAATGAGACGGCTCAAAATATGGAGCATTTTACAAAACAAACGAATTTACCGAAAATTTTTATGGATCAATTTTAATTTCAGGAACCCCAGAAATTAGAGAAAAAATTAAAAAAGCATGACTTGACAAAGATTGAGACACGTTTAAAAGTTATGGAATTTTATACAAAAAAACATCAAGTCTTTCTAAATATATAGCACCAGTTTCGGTTATAGCTCAAAACTTTGGAAAAACTTATAAAGAAATTTCAGATTATTTAACCAACCAAAACAACTTTGTTTTAAGTGGTAAAGGAAATGAAAAAAATTTAGGTGTAGAAACAACAGATAAAAAAACATATAGAATTGGTTTTGATTATGATGGTGTATTTAACTTTACACAAGCAGGTTCAAATTTTAAACCAACCAAATACCCAAATGAGCAAATTAGATATTTAACTATGGCTGGGCCTTTGTTTTATGATGCTGTTTTATCACGTAAAAAAATGCCTTTAGCACAACAAAAACTATTTACTAAAGCCTTAGAACAACTTACACAAGAAGAAAATACTTACGGAATTTTCTCAGGTTTTAATAAATTTGTTCCTCTAACAAATGATAAACTTCAGGAAAAAATCAATTTTCTAAAACAACAATTTAATGGATAATGAATAATATTGTTAAGTTTAAAAATGTAAAAGTAAGTTTTAAAAATGTAGATTTTTTTAATAATTTAAATATAGAATTTCCTAAAGAAAAAATGATTGCAATTATTGGTAAATCAGGTGCAGGAAAAACGACTTTAGTGAACTGTATATTAAAAGGAACTCATTATCAAGCAGGAGAAATTTATTTATTTGGCGAAAACATAAAAACAACAAAAAATAAATGAAAAAATCTCATTTCTAAAGTCGCTTATATCACCCAAGAACCTAATTTAATTCAAACTGATAGTGTTTATAATAACATTAAAAGATCGTTTAGAAACTATGATAATTGGTTCTATAAGATTTTTAACTTACTTAGCAAAAAAGAAGAAGAATTCATTTTTCAAACACTTAATAAATTAAATATTTTGCAAAAAGCATTTGAAAGAGTCGAAAATTTAAGTGGTGGAGAAAAACAAAGAGTTGAAATTTGTAAAGCTATTGTGCAAAAATGTCAACTATTAATTGCTGATGAACCAACTTCAAACTTAGATTATGAAACTTCTCAAATTGTTATGCAAGATATCAAAAAAGTAAATGAGAGTGAAAATCTCTCTGTTCTTGTAATAATCCACGATCTTAAATTAGCATATCAATATTTTGAATACTTTTTAATTGTGAAAAATCAAAATATTTCCTTAGTTAAAAAGGAAGAATTAACTTTTGAACAACTAGTTAAATTAATTTAAAATGAAGAAAAATATAATAAAAACTTTTTTTCAATATCAAATAACCATAGACGGCGTTTCAACAGGATGAAAAATTAAAAAAATATGAATTTATTCGTTTTGAGTCATTTTTACCCTTTCAGTTATTTTTCTTTTATCATCTTATGATTTTTCTTTAAATCATCCTGATGGAGGCCAAGTACTTTTTAAAAATTTTAAAAAAATTTTTAGTTTTAATTCAATAAGTACTTTTGAAAACAAAAACGATAATTTGTGAATAAAATCTCTAATATATTTATTTACTAATATTCAATTTGCAGCAGCGGGCACTTTTGGCGGTTTTGTTATCGCTTTAATTACTTCGTTTTTAAGTAGCGAAAAATTTAATAATAAAATATTTTGCAGCTTAATCAAGTTTATACTATTTTTTCTTAGGGTAATTCCGGAAGTTGTGTTCATACTTATATTTCAAACCTCTTTAGAAGTAGGGGATACTGCTTTACTCTTAGCTTATTTTTGGTTTACTTGATTATGACTACATAAATATTTTGTAGAAATTTTTAAAACAGTTGATACAAAATACTATTATCTCTCAATTAAAATGGGAAATAGTAAATTTAATTCTTTTTTCAGAGAAATTTATCCTCGCATTAATAATAAAATCATTGGATTATTACTTTATTCATTTGAATCGAATATCAGATGAGCATCTTTACTTTCGAATTTTGGTTTAGTTGGTATTGGAATC
Source organism: Mycoplasma sp. 1578d (assembly GCF_024582695.1). Taxonomy (NCBI): domain Bacteria; kingdom Bacillati; phylum Mycoplasmatota; class Mollicutes; order Mycoplasmatales; family Mycoplasmataceae; genus Mycoplasma; species Mycoplasma sp. 1578d. Next base: position 885,003 of record NZ_CP102081.1, on the reverse strand, counting down.
TTAACCGATTATGCTACAAAAAATGGAGGAAGTAATATTGATCAATTAGGAATACCTTTATTAATTTTAATTTCTTTTATTTTATTTTTAGAATTAATTGATTTTTTATTTAAAAATTATGTCTTAAAGCATGTTCCATTTAAAAAACTATCAAAAAACAAAATAACAAAATTTTTTCAAATTAATTGACAAAAATTACTAAAAAGCACACTTTTAATTTTTTTAATAATCTATAGTATTTATGTTTTTAGTTCTTTAAGTTACTCAGTTTTTAAAAATAACTCTTTTTATAATTTTGTAAATAATTTTTTTAAACCTTATTTTGGTGTATTTAGTAATGATGCTTCCTCTAATAATCAACCTTTAATAAAACAAGCTTTTCAAATCTGAAAACACACAATATTCTCACTTGTTTTTTTATTTATTTTAGTAATAATTACACTAACTTTCTTAATTGAAAAACAAAACAAAAAAACCACTATCATTTTTGCTAAATTGTGATTAATCATTTTAAGAACCTTTCCTTCGATTATTGTGTTTTTTGTTTTTAGTCCTATTTTTAATTCGAAAGTTACGCTAATTTTAGTTATTCTAGCTTTTCATAATTCTGGTTCAATATTAAAACAATTATCAGATTCAGTAAATAAAATAGATCATTCTAAATTTAAAAATTTAAAATTAATTGGATGAAGCAAGTTTAAAATTTATAACATTATATCTTACCTTATTTAAAAAGAGATTTAATTACTTTATTTACAATTTATGCAGAAATCATGTTTAGAAGTGTTGTTTTGTATAGTTCTCTCTCAACTGATGATTTTTACCTTGGTGGACGATTATTTATTTATTTAGGTGAACGAACAACAAACTATAATAAAGCTTTTGCTTATATGTGATTAATTATGTTTAATATTTTTATACTAAACATAATTTCTAATATAATTCTTAATTTTGATAAACTTAAATATAATATATCATCAATTAATCGTTTTATAATTAATAAGCAATATAAAAATATTAGAATATTAAAATTTATAAATTCAATAAAAAGATCATAATTAAATTATGATCTTTTTATATCTAAAATAATTTCATTTGATCAGTGTCGTCTAATGTATTTAAAACACCCAAATTATTAAGAGTGTCAAGAAGAGTTTTGTTAATTGAAGTTCGTTTTGCAAAATCCTCTTTAGAGATAAATTCTCGCTCGTTACGGGCTTGAATTATTTTCTTAGCCACAGATTCTCCAAGCCCTTTAACAGCTGAAAAAGGAGGAATTAGTGCTTTGTTATTTTTGTCAATTACTCATTCTTTTTCAAGTGATTTTTCAAGGTTTATATTATTAATTGAAAAACCACGAGCGTACAATTCACGGACTGATTCAAGGGTCGTTAATAATGCGTCATCTAGAACAGTTTTCTTAGGTAATTTGTTAATTTCGTTAATTTTCTTATTAGTTCTCAGAGCTCCATGATCATTAACAATAGTTTCAATATCAAATTCTTCAACTCTAATAGTTAAAAAAGTAGCGTAATATTCAAGTGGATAATAAAGTTTAAATCATGCAATTCTTCAAGCCATTAGTACATAAGCGGCCGCGTGAGCTTTAGGGAACATATATTTAATTTTTTGCATACTATCAATATATCAAGAAGGGATATTTTGTCCTTCAAGTTTAGATGCTTCTTCATCTGTAAGTCCTTTTCCTTTACGGACTTTTTCCATAATTTTAAACGATTCAAGAGCGTCAACACCTTTACCTTTTAAGTAGTATAAAATATCATCCCTACAACAAATCACATCTCTTAAGGTGAAACTATTATTTTTAATTAATGTTTGAGCATTATTTGCTCAAACATCTGTACCGTGTGAAAGACCTGAAATTGAAATTAGATCAGCAAAACTTGTTGGTTTAGCTTCTTTAAGCATTTTACGAACAAAAGAGGTTCCAAATTCAGGTAAACCAATTGCTCCGGTTTGTTCACCTCCAATTTGCGAAGGATCAATATTTAATTCCTTGGTGGAAGTAAATAATGACATCACTCGCGGATCTTTTTTAGGAATATCTCTTTGAAAATTAATATTAGTAATTCTTTGAAGCATTAAGATAGCAGTCGGATCACGGTGTCCTAAAATATCAAGCTTTAGGACATTATCATGAATCGCGTGAAAATCAAAGTGAGTTGTTTTTCAATCAATACTAATATCATCAGCGGGATAATTAGTTGGTGTAAAATCTTCCACTTGAAATTCTTTTGGAATAATAATAATTCCACCAGGGTGTTGCCCAGTTGTTCTTTTTACACCGATAATTTTAGAAGATAAAAAGTCAATAAAATTTCGTGAGTAGCCAAAGTTATATTCTTCTTCAATTTTTTTAATATAACCAAAGGCAGTTTTTTCTTTAATAGTAGAAATAGTACCGGCCCTAAGCGTATTTTCTTCTCCGAAAATACGCTTAACTTCATTATGGATTTCGGATTGATAATCACCAGAAAAGTTTAAATCAATATCAGGAACTTTGTCAGCGTTGAAACCTAAAAAGGTTTCAAACGGAATCGAATGACCATCTTTATCCATTATTATGTTACATTTTGGACATTTTTTATCATCTAGATCATAACCAGAAGTAATTTCAGAATTTTCAAAGACTTCAAAATGTTTGCATTTTGGACAAATATAGTGTGGTGGCAGTGGGTTTACTTCGGTAATTCCGGCCATTGTGGCCACAAGCGAAGAACCAACACTTCCCCTACTTCCAGCAATTGAGCCCATATCTTCACATTTTTTAATTAAACGATTTGAAATTCAATAAATAACATCATAACCATATTTAATAATTGGTTGAATTTCTTTTTCAAGACGCTCTTCGATAATTGGAGGTAAATTTTCCCCATATTTTTCTCGAGCAGTTTTATAAACTAAATCATAAAGTTTTTGATGAGAATTGTCAAATTTAGGCGTATACAAATCTTTTTTAATGACTTGAATATCGTTTGCAACCATTTTTTCAATTTTATGAGTGTTATTAATTACAACATCTTTAATCATTTGTAAATCGCCTAAAAAAGCAAATTGATCCAACATTTCTCTAGTTGTTAAAAAATGAAGTTTTGGAATAACTAAATTTCCAACTTGTGCTTTAGATTTATTGAATAAAAAGTGTGGAGTGCCACCAATACCCATTGAATAAACTAAAGATTTATAAAAAATTTGATCTTGATCTTTTTCGTATCGAGCATCTGAGATAGCAATAACTATTTTTCCTAGTTTTGTCGCATCTTGAATTAATTTTTTAAGAGCAACTTGAATTTGTTGTAAAGTTAAGTCATTTTCACCAACATTATTTAAGAAGGCACTTGGATGTGGGACTTCAATATAGTCAAATAATTTTAATAATTTTTGTTGTTGATATTGGCTACCAAATAAATAAGCGTCTATTAAACCGCTTCGGATTCCACCTGAGCCAAACAGTAAGTTAGGAGACTTAACTAAATCATCATAAAACAATTTAGCACGGCCAAAATAACGCTTGGTTAAAGCTAAAGTGACAAATTGAAACAATTCTTTTAAACCTTGTTGGTTTAAAACTAAAACACTCATTTCATCGGCACGAACATTTGAATAATAACCATCAGTTATTAATGAAGATAAATCATTACAAGTATAAATATTAGATTTTTTTAATTCTTCAATAGCAGCCATTCAAACGTTGGCAAGAACTCGAGCATCATAATCAGCACGGTGCGCTTCATCCTCTTTGTAATCAATTGATAAATAAGAACAAAAAGCACCAAGAGTGTGTCTTCTTTTTCAAGGGAATAAAAGCCGAGAGATCGCTAAAGCGTCCATGAATGTGGTATTTGGAATTGGGATATTATATTCAGAAAATTTTTGATAAATAAATCCCATATCAAAATTACAGTTGTGAGCAATGGCGTAGCGATTGTTTAAAATATTATAGATTTTATTTAGCCCATCAATTTGTTCAAGCCCTTGTTCTTGAAGCATTTGATTGGTAATTGAAGTTAAATTAGTGGTAAAAGAAGAAATTGAAGTATTTGGTTTGAGAAAGAATTGAAATTCTTCAATAATTCTTTTGTTTTTGATAATGACCCCACCAAATTCAATTATTTCACCAAAACTAGCTGAAAGATTGGTTGTTTCAAGGTCAAATGCAACATACTCAATATCATCTAAATTAAAATTTTCAAAGGAATTTAAAAAGACTTTATTATTCTTGTCGATTATATTAAATGAAGCACCATAAATTGGTTTGATTTTAGCTGATTTTGTAGCTTGATAAAATTCAGGAAAAGCTTGAACTCCATTTAAGTCACAAATAGCTACAGCTTTATGACCTAATTTTTGTGCAAATTCAACAAGTTGAGTTGGACTCATTATTCCGTCCATTGTGTTCATTTTAGTTTTGGCGTTTAACTCAATTCGCTTAATTGGTTCATTATCTACAGGGTCCATTAAAGGAGATTCGGTTTTAATAATTTTATTAGCCTTGATAATTTTTTGTGATTTATCAAAACTTTCTCCTAAAGAACCATAAACTTCAATTCAATCATTAATTGAAAAAATTCCATCATCTGATAATTTTTCTTTTTGAAAGTATGATACTTCAATAGCATCTTTTAAATCAGAAATTCAGTATTTATATATAATGAAATTTTTACGATCAATAAAATCAGTTTTATAAACTTGACCTTTAATTGCTACATTAAATTGTTGTGGAATTTCAATAATTGAATGAATATCTTTTATGTTCATTAGTTGATAATTAGCTTTATTTGAATTGAATTTGTTTTTTTTAGCGTTATAAACGCTTTTACCAAAAACACTGTTTACTTGTTCATTGATTTGCAGTAGTTTTTGCTCTTGTTCAAGAATAAAATTTTCAGATGCAAATAGTTTTGGAAGCTCAATTTTTACTATTTCAATTTCAAAATCTACCTTATTTAAGTTGATTTTGGCAAATTGATCTTTTAAATAAAAAATAATTTCATTTAAAAGTTCTTCATATGCAGTTTCGATTTGCATAAAGACTCATTTACGTTTTTCATGATTAATTTGCAAAAACGAAGAATTTTGATGAGCTTTAACAATTTCTTCAAATTTTGGTTCTAGCGAGAGAAAATATAAAGCATAATCTTTAATTTTTGGGTCTTCTGGGTAATAATTATCAATTAAAAAATCAACGTGAAGTTTTAAATCTTTAAAATTATCGATTTTATGTTTAAGTAAAATAAAATCAGAAAACGAAGGAATATTCTTAAAACAAATTGTTAAAAATGCATTTTTCTTATCATCACTAAATTCGATTTGATTATTTAAAATATAAGCATCTTGAATTGATTCTAATTCTCCTAAATTTGAATATTTAGCAAAATTATTAAAAGAAATATCTTTGTAAAAATCCTTAGTTTTCATTTATACTCCTTGTGTTTGATTATTTAAAAATAATGGTTAATAGTGAGAATAGCACAAAGACAAAAATAATACTGTCTAAGCGATCTAATAATCCTCCATGTCCCTTTAATATATTAGAAAAATCTTTTATTTCATTTCAACGCTTAATACTTGAAAATGATAAATCACCAATTGTTGCAATAATTGGAAGAGCAATTGTGAATAAAATTAATGATGCTTTTGCAATAGATATTCAATTCTCACTATTTTGAGGGAAAGTAAATAAAATATCAAAGTAATTTCTACCACTAATTTGAGATATTTGATCGGTAAAATTAAGTAGAACAACAAGTGTTATTATAACTAAAAACGAAAAGATTCATCCGCCGATAAAACCTTCTCACGTTTTTTGAGGACTGATATTTGGGGCTAAACGATTTTTAAAAAATTTATTTCCAAATTTTCTTCCAAAAACAAAACCGCCAATATCAGCGGCACTAGAACCGGCGATTAAAATAATAATGTATGATAGTCCAGAATGCGTTTTCATTAAAAAAACAAAAATCTTTAAAAACATAGCTATCAAAAAACTAAAAATTAAATAAACAAGTGCCCGAATAATTAGATTTTGATAATTAATATTTTCAACTGTTATAAGACGAATTATCACAAAAATCAATGCATTAGAAATAATTAGGACATAAAAAATTCATTCAGAATAAACAAAATTAAGTATTAGTGAAACATCTCTTTTTTCATTATCGATTAAATAGTTTGAACCTAAAAATAACGGTACCAATTGAAAAATGCTTAAAATAAGTGAACTATTTTTATTTTTTGTAAATGAATCACTTAATTCATAAAAAGCCCAAAACCCAATTAAAGCATATAAAAGTAAGGCAATAATTCTAAGAATTATTTTAGCTATATCAGAAGAATTACCCCAATTAAACTGAGTAAAAGTATAAAAAGAGAGTCTAAAAATAACAAAAAATAAAAGCAAAAAAATAAACAAAAACAAAGAGGGCATAACTCTTTGATAAAATAAAGAATTTTTTGCTTTATTATCTAAATTCATAATATTAGTTTAATTATATTAAAAAATTATTTTGCAAACTCGTTGTTTTTCTTTTTGTTTTCATATTCTTGAACACTTTGTTCAACCAATTGATAAAAAGGTTTATCATCAAAAGGCATAGTTTCTTGATTATTTAATCATAAAATAATTAAATAATAAATCAGAATTTTGTGTTGGTACAAATATTCTTCTCAATATGATTCATAGCGGTCTAAAAAGACTTTTTCCTGATGCTTATTAAGGTTATTACTGGTAATAAAATAAGCTAAATCAAAATGTTTATCACCCATACTTGCGTATTCTCAATCAACAATCCAAAGCTTTTGATTTTTATCCATTAAAATATTAGTTTTAAATAAGTCATTGTGCAAAGGACGGTTATTTTCCATTTTAGATAAAATTAAGTTAATTCGTTTATAATATTTATTTAAAATTTCAATTTGAATATTTTTATCCTTAAGGACTTTTCGATATTGTTTAACACGAGCTGCGTGATTAGTTTTTGGAAATGGTAATTTTGAATTATGAATTGTTTTTAAATAATCGGCAATTTGAATTAAAACTTGATCAGTAAGTTCAAAATCAATATTTTCAATAAACTCAAATTTTAATCATTGTTTTGAGTTTTCAAATAATTTAGGAACAAAATCTAACGAACTTAAAATTGAATAATCAATTTTGTGATTAAATTGATTGGGTATTTTCTTTTGGACAAAAAATTTTTCATCCTTGTAGGATTCGTTAGTAAAACCAAGCTTAATTTTTTTCATAAAAATCCTTTATTTTCCACATTTTTGCGGAAATAATTGTCATATTTAGTATTGAACATCTATTATATTGTATAATTATCAGAACTAATAAATATTTAAAAAATTAAATATTCGAAAGGATTAAAATATATGAGAATTTTAGTTGTCGGAGCTAACCACGCAGGAACATCGTTTTTAAGAACTTTACAAACAATTAATCCTCAAGACAATGTTGTGGTTTACGACCGAAACACTAACACATCATTTTTAGGATGTGGAATTGCTTTATGGGTTGGGGGAGAATTTGAATCACCTGAAGGATTATTCTATTCATCTCCAAAAATCCTTAGAGAAGAATACAATGTTGATTTAAAAACAGAACATGAAGTGATAAAAATTGACAGAGCTAAAAAAGAAGTTGTAGTTAAAGATGTAGCAACAGGAAAAGAATTTACTGATACATACGACAAATTAGTTTTTGCTGGAGGAACTTGACCAATTGAACCTCCTTTTAAAGGAAAAGAATACAAAAACATTATGCTTTCAAAACTTTTCCAACATGCTCAAAAAATTCATGAAGCTGCTGATGATAAAAAAGTTAAAGACGTTGTTATTGTCGGAGCCGGATACATTGGGGTTGAATTAGTAGAAGCATTCCACTTAAAAGGTAAAAATGTTACTTTAATTGACTTACAAGAAAGAGTAATTCCTAACTACTTTGATCCTGAATTTACAGACGTAATGGAAAAACGTATGAAAGATGCAGGAGTTAAATTACAACTTGGTGAATCAGTTGTTGAATTTAAATCAAAAGATGGAGTACATGTATCTTCAGTTGTAACTAACAAAGGTGAATATAAAGCTGATTTAGTAATTTTATCAATTGGATTTAAACCAAGAACAGAAGCTCTTAGTGATGTTGAAAAATTACCAAACGGCGCAATAGTTGTAGATGAATATCAACGTTCAGTTTCAGATAAAGATATTTATGTAATTGGTGATTCAGCATCAATGATGAACAAAGTAACAGGAAAAAACTGCCACATAGCTCTTGCTACTAATGCTGTTAAAACAGGATTAATTGCGGCAATGAACATTGCTGGAATTAATGTTCCTTTCCCTGGTGTAGTTGGAACTAATGCAATTAACGTGTTTGATTGCCACTATGCTTCAACTGGTATGACTAAAGCTTCAGCAGAAAGATTTGGGCTTACAAATGTAGCTGAAGAATATTTTATTGACAATGATCGTCCAGAATTCATGAAAGAACATGATAAAGTTGCAATTAAACTTACATATGATAAAACCAACTACAAATTAATCGGTGTTCAAATTGGTTCATGAGGAAAATTCTATCATACAGAAGTAATCTTTATGTTTGCACTAGCCATTCAGAAAGGACTTACACTTCCTGAAATTGCTTTAACAGATGTTTACTTCTTACCACACTTCAATAAACCATTTAACTTCTTCTTAGTAGCAATGCTTAATGCTCTTGGAATTAAATATAAAAAATAAAATACAAAACAAAAGAAAGGACAAAAATCAGTTTTGTCCTTTTTGCAAAACTTTTAATTATAATTATTATCACTATGAGATTAAGACATAATAAAAATGCAGCCGGTGAATTAGCGCAATCTCGTTATTTTTTAAATCAATTTCCGATTCAATTAAATGATCAAAGCGTATTAGAAATTGGAGCTGGGAAAGGCGAAATGATTACTCAAATGGCTTTGAATAATCCGAATAAAACTTTTTATGCTCTTGAAAAATATCCAACTGTAGCTCATAAAATCTTAAAAAAAATTAACCAGCTTGAATTAAATAATTTATTCATTATAACAAAGGATGCTGTTCAGATACCAGAATTATTTAATGGCAAAATAAATGAATTATGATTAACTTTTTGTGATCCATGACCCAAAAATGCCCACGAAAAAAGAAGGTTAACATATAAAAACTTTTTAGCTTTATATGAAACGATTCTCTCAAGAAATGGAAAGCTTAAATTTAAAACCGACAATGATAAATTGTTTGAATATTCGGTTGAATCGTTTAAGCAGAATAATTGAGAAATTCTCGGATTAACAAACAATTTGCATCAAAGCAAATTTAATAAAGACAATTATCCTACCGGATATGAGATTAAATGGTCAAGCAAAGGGAAAAATATTAATTATCTTGAGGCAAGAAAAATCTAGCTTGTAGAGCTAGATTTTTTAATAAATACCTAATTGAACAATTCAAAAGACCGGTAAATAATGCGAACCATAATAAGTGTTAAATCCAATTAATAATCCCAGAGCAATAATAAATAAGGTTACCACTAAATCTCTTCATGAAAGATTTAATTGACGATATTTAGTTCTTTTTGAATATGGCTCATAACCACGAGTTTGCATGGCATCACTTAAATCATCAGCTTTTGCAAAACTCGAGACAAAGAGTGGAATAATTAAGGTTGAAAAAGCCACGGCTTTATCTTTTAATTTACCATTTTTAAAATCAATCCCTCTTGAGCTTTGAGCCTTCATAATACGTTGTGATTCATCTAAAAGCGTTGGAATAAAACGTAAGGCAATTGAAATAATCATAGCAATAATTTGAGTTGGAATAAACAAGAGTTTAAGCGGGAACATTAAATCTTCAATTGCTTTAGTCAGTAGAATTGGTCGAGTTGTATTAGTTAATAAAGTAGTTGACAAAATCATGGTAAAAACTCTTAAAAAGAGAGCAATACTACGGTTTAAAGCTAACATACTAATAACTAAATTTTGATCATGTTTGCCATCCATTGGAAAATCTGGATATGTTAAATATCACGGGAATGGCTTTTCGTTTGTAAAAGCTTTTGATACATCTCCATATTTAATAGTCAATAAATTAATTAAAAAGATAACAATAGCCATAATAATAGGGAATTTAGCCATTTTAATTACTGATTTAACTTTTTTAACAACAATTAAATAAACGGTTAAAAGTGGAATTAATAAAATCAAACTATCAATGTAATTTTTTGCCATAAAAGCAAAAACAACATAAAAAACAACAATAATAATTTTTAAGCGTGGATCAATATTGTAAAAGAAACCTTTTCGAGGAATATATCTTCCAAAAACACTTTTCATTATTTTCCTCCTTGAGAATTAATTCATTGAGCTAATTCTTCTACCGAACAAACAGGAGGCACCTTAAGTCCGCGGTTTCGTAATTTGTGGACAAAATCAAGCAAACGCGGAGGTTGAAGGTTATTTTGTTGTAAAAATTCAATATCATTGAGAATTTCGTAAGGAGTTCCATCTTTACAGATTAATCCATCTTTAAAAACTATTGCTCTTTTAGCACGTTCTAAAACATGATCTAAATCGTGAGTAACATTAACAACAGTGGTTCCTTGTTGGTTTAATTTAGTGAGAATATCCAAAATTTCCACTACTCCTACAGGATCAAGACCGGCAGTGGGTTCATCCACTACCAGAACTTGTGGCTCAAGAGCTAAAATACCAGCAAGAGCAACTCGGCGTTTTTGACCACCAGATAAATCAAAGGGACTTCGCTTTAAATAATCTTCACTTAATCCAACAAGTTTAATATAAGTTTTAGCCTTTTCTTTTGCTAATTCTTTATTCATTCCAAAAGCCACCGGAGCAAAAATAATATCTTCTAAAACAGTTTGTTTAAATAATTGGTATTCAGCAAATTGAAACACAACTCCGATTTTGTTTCTAATTAATTTAGACGCCTTAAATTTAAACGATTTTTTTAATTTTTTAGTTTTTGGATATAAAAAACTGAAAAAACGTTTTTTATAAATAGGTAATTTAAGCAGTATTTCCTTATTGGCGTTTGGTTCGTGCTCAAAAATCCAAGAAACTTCACCTTCAGTAGGATTTAATAAAGCGTTTAAATGTTGAATAAAAGTAGTTTTTCCGCTTCCTGTTTGTCCGATAACACCAATATATTCACCTTGATTAATAGTAATCGATACACCATTTAGAGCTTTAAATTCTCAAGGAGTATTTTTTGAAAAAATATGTTCGACATTATTTAATTTTATTTGCATATTTTGTTTAATAACTCCTCTTCGTTGTATGTGGGTTCGATCCCTTTAATCAATGAGCTTAGTTTATAAACAAAAGGAGAATCAATTTTAGCAATATCAATGATTTTTTTGTTATTTAAAATATCAATTGGTCTTCCAGCAGCCACTAATTTTCCGCTTGAAAAAACTAAACATTTGTCAGCTAAAATAGCTTCATCCATATCGTGAGTAATTGAAATTAAGGTTTTATCTTTTCGCGCTCGAATTCCTTGAATAATTTCAATTACTTTATTTTTTCCTCTTGGATCAAGCATTGAAGTGATTTCGTCAAAAATAATTACTTCAGGATCAAGGGCAAGGACTGATGCAATGGCAACGCGTTGTTTTTGTCCTCCTGAAAGATTTTCAGGCTCACGCTCTAAATAATCCAGCATATCAACTTTTTCTGCATATTTTCGTACTGTTTCAATCATTTCTGGTCGTGACATAAGTTTGTTTTCTAAACCAAAAGCAATATCATCTTCGACCGAAGAACCGATAAATTGGTTTTCTGGATTTTGAAAAACAATGCCAATTTTTTTTCTAACATCGATTAAAGTTTCGCGTGAATAAACAATATCATCAATAATCACTTGCCCAGAAGTTGGTTTGATTAGAGCTGAAAGGATTTTTGAAATAGTGCTTTTTCCTGAACCATTATGTCCTAAAATAGCTACATATTCACCTTTTTTGATTTCAAATGAGACATTTGACAAGGCTGGAACAATGTCATTAGCTCGATATTTAAAAGTAACATTTTCGACCTTAATCATAATACTAATTTTACCATAATACAAAATATACTTTTTACAACAAAGGCTTAAAAAGTGTAAAAAAGAACAAAATTAAGTTATTGAAGAAACTAAATTTTTAATCGGTTTGTATTTAATTCGGTGTTGTGGAGTAATTCCGTTTTTTACAATTGCAAGTTTATGTTCTTTAGTCCCATAACCCTTATGATTTACAAATCCATATCCAGGATATTGTTGATCAAGTTTGATCATTAAATTATCACGATAAACCTTAGCAATAATGCTAGCTGCAGCTACATTATAAGAAATTTGATCACCTTTAATTAAGTTGATTTGCTCTAAATCAATATAGATTTTTTCAAAATCAGTAATTACAATTTCAGGCGTGAGTTTCATTTGCTGAACGCAATTACTCATTGCGACTTTTGATTCTTCTTTAGGATTAGAAAGATTAATATCTTCAACTGAACGAATTGAGATCTGAACTTCGAGTGCGTTGTTTAAAATTTGATCAAAAAGAGCTTGTCTTTTGTGAGAATTTAATTTTTTTGAATCGTTTATTTCTTCAATTTTAGCACCATAAGGCATAATCACACACGCTGCTACTAGCGGGCCAGCTCATGATCCACGTCCAGCCTCATCGCAACCAGCAATGATCTTTTTATTAGGTAAAAATTCTCTTTCATAATTGAGCATATAAAAAATTATAAATAAAAGAGACAATAGCATTTAAAATATTAAGCTTTTAAATATAATTAATCTATGGTGGATAAAGTAAAAGCTTATTGTAAAAAATGTGATCAATATTTTGAGTTTTATTTTGGATTAGCTCGAGAGTTAGAAAAAATTACTTGATTTTTAAATAGTATTATCAAAACCCAAAAAAATTTATTAGATTTGAATGTTTTTATAAAAACCTTTCAAGAGGAAGTTAGTGTTTCTAACAAATTTTTTGGGACAAATACAGATTTAGTTAAAGAACATCAAGAAATTATAGATTTTTTCAGTGATGAAGAAAAAAGATTACTTAAAGTTCATCCATTAATTAGTTTTGATTTAAGTGTGTATCCAGTTGTCTTTGAAGCACAACTTGAACAAGAAAAAAGAAATGTCTTTCATTTGGCAATGTTAGGGATGCATTTTATCGGAAAGAAACAATATTATCGAACATACCCTGGAGTTTTATATATTCAATTTAATCAAGAACAAAATATGTTTACTTGTCCAAATCATTTAGAATTAATCGCTGAGAGGGTTAATGAATAATTTAGTTACACAACATTTAGTTTTAGTTAATAAAATATTAAAAGTTAAGCAAGTTAGTGAAATAAATTCACTAACTTTTGAATATGAAGGTTTTCATAATTACACATATTCTGCAATAATAAATGATTTAAAGTATCAAGTTCGAATTAAAAAAGACTTTTTAAAAGAACCAAAAAAAGCTGAAGCATTATATTATTTACAAGATTTAAAAACCTTATATTATGATGATAATTTATTAATTCGTGAGTGATTTGAGGGTCAAACTTTAGAAAAAATTAAGCTGACTCAAGAAATTCAAATTGCTGTTTTAGAACAGCTAAAAAAATTTTCAAAACTTAAAATTCAAGCACAAGAGTTTGATTGATTTGAGAATGAAATTAATTCACCAGAATATAGCAAAACCATTGCTAAATTTAAAGATCAACCAAAAGTATTGCATCATGGAGATTTAGTATTAAAAAATATTTTAATTAATGATCAAAATCAAGTGAGATTCATTGATTTAGAATGAATCAGATCAAACTTTTTTGGTTATGATGCAGTGGCTCTCTATAAAGAAGGATTTGATTTAAAATTAATTTTAAAACATCTTGAAATTACTACTGAGCAATTTAAAGATTTATTGTTTATTAGTAACGTTTTTAATCAATATACTTATAAAAGAGATTATATTGATAAAATCAAACAAGAAGTGAAGAAAATTAAACCAATCGAATCTTCATCAAAAAGTTCATACTTGTTAAATGATCGAGTAGTTCAGTTTAAAAATAATCACCAACCTTTATTAATCAAAAATCTAGGAGAACATGATTTTATTCCATTTATCGCTTATGAAGATGAACAAATTATTTTAAGAAAATGAATTCATGAGGAAAAATTTCATTACTGCAAAGGAACTCTAAGACGTTTAGCTACAAAAATCAAGAAGTTTCATCAATTACCGAATCAATATTCATATACGATTAATCAATTTATCTTTAACCTTTATCAAAAGTTTAAAGATAATGAATGAGTTAAACAAATTAAACCTGAAATAATTGAAAAAATCTTTAAGATTTTAAACAATCCTAAAGATTTAGTCTTATCTCATAATGATTTACACCAAGGTAATATTGTGTTGAGTATAAATGACGGAAAATTTAAATTTATTGATTTAGTGAATATTTCACTTAATAGTAAATATTTCGATCTTGCTTATCTAAGCACTAATTTAGATTTAAACGAAGATAAAGAGTTGCATTTACTTAAGTGCTATGATAAAAATACTTCAAAAGAAGAATTTTATAAATATAAATGTATTGTTAACTTTTATGGGCTTTTGTGAAGTTTAGACTTACAAGACAATTTTTCTTTTGATTTAAATGTAAAAAATATTCAAAAATATCAAGATTATTTATAAAAATACCTTTTTATTTATGATTGATTTTTAAGGAGAAATATGAGTTAAAATATAATTAATAAAGTCATGAATGATTTAGCTAACATAAAAAAGGATCTTAATTATTATTTATATATAACATTAATAATCCTTACTGTTTTTTGAGTAATAGTCACTATTATGTTATTTAGTTTAAAAATTCTCAATATTCTAAAAATTGAAAATAAATGATTAATATGATTTTTATTATTAGACATTATTTTTGCAATTTCATTAATTGTTTCTTGAATATTTATGAATAATCATCTTCACAATGTAGTCTAAAAATATAGATAATTTAATAGATTAGGGCATTAAATGATAGATATTTTTTAGGTTAGTAAACAAAACTAAAATACATAATTACGCCCAATTTAAAAATACGCGTTTGTTATTCCTTTTCTAAAATATATTGTAATTGAAAAATCAACTCTTGTTTTTATTAAAATATTTTAATATAACTAATATATTCATTTTTAGCGAAAAAAAGTTTAATTACATTTATAATCAAGATACCATTTCTTATAAAAATTATATTTTAAAACTAAGGCAACAATATTTGCCTTAGTTTTTTTGTTGTTTATTAATTATGATAAATATTAATTTCTATGTGTCTCTAAAAAACTGCGTTATACTCTAATCAATAAAACAAAAGAAAGGAGGTGCTATCATAGAAAAGATAAACATGATAATTAATCTTATTATAAGAATATTATTTATATTTATTCTTATAATCGAAATCATTTTTGCTTTTCGATTTTTGTTTTTACAATTTCGAATTCTATTATCTAATTCGAAAAATATCAAAAACAAAAACATTGAAAATGCAAAAAAATATCAAATAATATTATTTGCATTTCAGGTGTTTTTTTCGCACTTGAAAGATTAATAACTTTATTTGATAAACTTTAATTTCAGTTCTTAATTATATTTTTAGAATAATTAAAAACTTTATAAAAAGAACCTTAAAGTTATTCTATCACAAACTAATTTTTTCTATATTTTTACAAATAAAAAAATTGTATAATTAAAAAAATTTAAGAATAAGAAGGAGTTCTTTACCTGTGCAAATGAAGCAGATTTTATCTTCAGAAAATGAAAATTGAGTTGTGATTGATGAATTTAAATCTGAAAAGACTCAAGAAAAAGAATATCAATCTGAAGAACAGCTTGAAAATAAATTTATTTCTGATTTAATGTCAATTGGATACGAATATGTTGATATTAAAAACGAAAAAGAGCTAAAAGCAAATCTAAGAAAGCAAATCTAAGAAAGCAAATCTAAGAAAGCAAATCTAAGAAAGCAAATCTCCAAACTAAATAATTTTACCTTTAGTGATAGAGAATGAGAAGAGTTTTATAAAGATGTTATTTCAAAAGAAAACGAAAACATTTACGATAAAACTGAAAAGATTCAAAGAATTAGAACTTTTAGTGCAAAATTATATGATCGCGAAGAAAAGTTTAAAAATATCAAATTAATTGATGATGTTGATATTTTTAATAATACTTTACAAGTTATTAATCAGTACGAAACTAATTCGCAAAAGAAAAATAGATATGATGTTACCATTCTTGTAAATGGACTTCCACTTATTCAAATTGAACTGAAACGTCGAAGTGTTTCGATTGAAGAAGCATTTAACCAAATAGAAAGATATCAAGAACAATCTTTTGCCAGTGGTGATGGATTGTTTCAGTATATCCAATTATTTGTTATAAGTAATGGGACATTTACTAAATACTACTCTAATACAACCAGATTTTTATCCCTTAAAGAGAAAAACAAGAACGAAAAACTTCAAGCCGGATTAATTAAAACTAGCAATTCATTTGAGTTTGTAATTACATGAGCAGATGCACAAAATCATCCAATTCGAGATTTGGATGATTTTGTCTTTTTATTTTTTCGAAAAAGAACTATTTTATCAATTTTAACTAAATATTGTGTTTTAACAGAAGATAAAAAACTCCTTGTCATGCGTCCATATCAAATTGCAGCATGTGAAAAAATTCTTCAACAAACAAATGTTGCCTTAAATAATAAAAGTTTAATCGGAACAAACCAAGCTGGTGGGTATATTTGACATTCAACCGGTTCAGGTAAAACTCTAACCTCTTTTAAAGTTGCTCAAATACTTTCTAATAATGAAAATATCAAAAAAGTGTTGTTTGTAGTAGATCGAAGAGATTTAGATTATCAAACAGTAAAAGAGTTTGAAAAATACCAAAAAGGTTCAGTAAGTAGTACAGCAAGTACTAGAATCCTTGAAGAAAAATTAAATTCAAACTCTGGCTTATCAGATCAAAAAATTATAGTTACTACTATTCAAAAGCTAAATCGTTATATCAAAAATAACAAATCAAAAAGAATGCTAAAAGATAATTCATCAGCAACAGTGTTTATCTTTGATGAGTGCCATAGATCGCAATTTGGTGAAACGCATTTTAATATTAAAAATCACTTTAGAAATCATATTTTCTTTGGGTTTACAGGAACTCCAATTTTTGAAAAGAACACTAAAGAAGCAAAAGGACACAGCACAACTAAAGATATTTTTGGTAAAAAACTCCATACATACACAATTGCAGATGGTATTCGTGATGGGAATGTTCTTAAATTCAATGTTCAATACAATACAGTAGCTAAAAAAATAAATCAAACATATAAAGTTTTAGACGACAAAAATCAATATAAAGATCCGAATAGAATTAGAGAAATTGTTAAGTATACGCTGGAAAATTATAATGATAAAACTTTGAGAAACACGCATGATTTAGTTAAAAGTGGATTTAATTCTATTTTTGCATGTCAATCAACTGAAATGGCCGGTTTATATTATCGTGAATTCAAAAAACAAATTACCGAAAACAAAATGGATTTAAAAATTGCCACAATTTTTACCAATTTTGAAAACACGTATAAATCAGAAAATATTCTCGACTTTGATTTAAGCGAAGGATTCGAGTCAAGTAAATTAGTTAAAGAAGAGAAAAATGTTCTTGAAGAAGCGATGAACGATTACAACAAAATGTTTGATAGTGATTATTCACTAACTAGTGAAGGATTTGAAAATTATTATAACGGTGTTTCGGATAAAGTTAAAAAACGTGAGATTGACATGCTGATTGTATGTAATATGTTTTTAACTGGATTTGATGCTGTAACGCTCAACACATTATGAGTTGATAAAAATCTTGAATATCATAACCTCATTCAAGCTTTTTCAAGAACTAATCGAATTTATAATTCTCTAAAAGTGGCTGGAAACATTATTACTTTTAGAGATCTAGAAGAAAAAACCAAAGAAGCCTTAGCTCTTTTTGGGGCCCAAAATCCTTCAGAAATGTGCTTGTTAAGAAGTTTTCCAAGATACTTTGAAGGTCCTTATATTAATGCTAGAGGGCAGAAAGTTCTAGGTTATAAAGAATTAGTGAAAAAACTTCAAAAAGATTTCCCGCTTGAAGAACTCGAGTCAAACAATCTAACTCCAGAACAGGAAAAAGAGTTTGTGAAATTATATACCGACTTACAACGAACTGAAACGATTATTAGAACTTTTGACGAATATCGTCAAAAGTGAGAACAAGGTGAAATTTTTACAGGAAGAGACAAACAGAATTATCAAAGCCATTATTTAGAATTACACGAAAAATACAAAAAAGTAAAAAAAGATAATCCTTTTAACCAATCATATGATGGTGTTGAATATGAAATTGAAACAATCAAAAACGCTGATTATGGATGGTATGAAATTCTCAATCTGATTGAAGATTTAATAACCAAAACTAAAGAATTTAATGAAGAATCATTCGAAAAAGTTGCTGCTGATTTTGAAGAATTTCTTAAATCACAATATAAATGAAGAGAGAATACTTCATTAGTACGCAAATTTATTAAAAGAATTTGAAATAAAATTCTAAACAACAACAAGCCAAACGATTTTGTTGAAGAGTGACAAGGTTATATGCAAGATCACATTGAAGCAGTGATTAGTGAAATTATTAAGAACTTACCACTTAAAGACATTCCACAAACAAGAACATATATTCATAAATGTTTAAAAGAAGGAGAAGTTAAATCGTTTGGAACTGAATTTATCAGCTTGATTAAGGGTTCTATTATGGATAAGGGAGAGCAAAGTAAAATTGCTAAAGCTCAAGTGATTGCTGAAAAATTAAATCATTTTGTTAAACAATACAATGGTATTTACTAAAAAAGGAAGAAAAATAATATGGATAATAAAAGAGACATTGAACGAACAGAATTACATAATGCTATTTGAAAAATAGCTGAAGAACTACGCGGAAGTGTAGATGGCTGAGATTTTAAAACATATGTTTTAGGATTTTTATTTTATCGCTATATTTCTGAAAATCTAGTTCATTATATAAATAAAGATGCAAGAGAAAACGGTCTTTTAGATTTTGATTATGAAAAATGTGATGATTCAGAAATTGATGAAGATATTAAAAAAGGAATTATTAAAGGTATCGGATACTTTATTAAACCTTCAGATTTATTTATCAATGTTCAAAAAAGAGCACTAGATGATCCTGATTTAAATATTAATTTACAGAGAATTTTCTCATCAATTGAAAAATCTGCTTCCGGAAACGAAAGTCAAGAAGATTTTGAAGGGTTATTTAATGATTTAGATTTTAATAGTCAGAAATTAGGAAAAGAAGTCAATGATAAAAATAAAACAATCATTAAATTATTAGAAAATATTGGAGCAATTAATCTAGGTAAAACATCGCAAAGCTCTGTAGATATATTTGGAGATGCATACGAATTTCTTTTAAGTATGTATGCTTCAAGTGCCGGAAAATCAGGAGGAGAGTTTTTTACTCCACCTGAAGTATCAACTTTACTTGCTACAATTGCTATTGATAATAAAAAACAAATTAATAAAGTTTATGATCCAACATGTGGATCGGGTTCGTTACTTTTAAAAGCAATTAAACTTCTTGGTGAAAACAAAAACAATATTACTGGTGGATTCTACGGTCAAGAAATTAATATTACTACATTTAACTTGTGTAGAATGAACATGTTTTTACACGATGTTGAGTATGATAAATTCAACATTCGAAATGGTGACACACTACTTAATCCAATGCATTTAGATCAAAAACCATTTGATGTAATTGTGTCTAATCCTCCTTATTCACTTAAATGAGAAGGAAGTGATAATCCAACTTTAATTAATGATTCAAGATTTAAAGATGCTGGAGTTTTAGCTCCTAAATCAAAAGCTGATTTAGCATTTGTGATGCATTCGCTTGATCATTTATCTGAAGATGGGGTTGCTGCTATTGTTTGTTTTCCTGGTGTTTTTTATAGAGCTGGAGCTGAACAAAAGATTAGAAAATACTTAGTTGATACAGTTAATGCTATTGAAGCAATAATTCAAATGCCTGATAATTTATTTTATGGAACTTCAATTGCCACAACAATTTTAGTTTTAAGAAGAAATAAAAAAGATAACAACATCTTATTTATCGATGCAAGTGATATTGTTGAAAAAGCTAAAAAAGGAAACAAACTATCTCAAGCTAATATTGATCAAATTGCTAAATTATATTTTGATCGTAAAGATGTAGAAAACCTTGCAAAAGTTGTGTCTAAAGAAGAAATAGCAAACAATAATTACAATTTATCTGTATCCCAATATCTCCAAAAGAAAACTCAGGAAGAAGTAATTGATATTAAAGAATTAAATGCTCAAATCAAAGAGATTACAGCTAAACAAGATCAGTTAAGAACCCAAATAGACAAAATCATCGAAGAATTAGATAAAGAGTTTGAATAAAAATGCAATTAGAAAAATTAACAAAAAACAGATCAACGAATTTTAAACTTTATAAATTAAAAGATATTGCTACATTTGAAAGAGGAACTTGAAAAATTGACATTCCAGAAGGGACTAAATACCCTGTAGTATCAAGTGGCACACAAGTTAAAAAATATACAGATATTCCAAACAGAGACAAAAATTCAATAACAGTAGCTTCATCTGGGGCAGGAGCTGGTTTTGTTGCTTTTTGAGATACACCAATTTATGCTTCAAATTGTTTCACTATACACGCTAATGAAGAAATTGTTCTTCAAAAATACTTATTTCATTTCTTAAAAAATAAACAAGAATATATTCATTCTTTAAAATCAACAGGTGGAATACCCAATATTTATTCCTCTTATATTTTTGATATAGAAATTCTTGTACCAAGCATTAAAGAACAAGAAAAAATTATTAGAATCTTAGATTTATTGACCGATTATTCCCAAGAGCTAACAGCCGAGCTAACAGCCGAGCTAACAGCAAGAAAAAAGCAATATTCATACTATAGAAACCAACTTTTAAACACTAATTATTTAACTGATATTAAAAGACGAAAATTAAAAGACGTTGCTTCATTTGAAAGAGGAACTTGAAAAATTGACATTCCAGAAGGGACTAAATACCCTGTAGTATCAAGTGGCACACAAGTTAAAAAATATACAGATATTCCAAACAGAGACAAAAATTCAATAACAGTAGCTTCATCTGGTTATGCAGGATTTGTTGCTTTTTGAGATACACCAATTTATGCTTCAAATTGTTTCACTATTCATGCTAATGAAGAGGTAGTTAATCAAAAATACTTATTTCATTTCTTAAAAAATAAACAAGAATATATTTATTCTTTAAAATCAACAGGTGGCATACCTAATATTTATCCTTCTTATATTTCTGATATAGAAATTCTTATTCCAAGTTTCAAAATTCAGCAAAAAATTGTTGATGTATTAGATAATTTTGAACAAATTTGTGAAGATTTAAATATCGGTTTACCTGCAGAAATTGAGCTTAGAGATAAACAATATCAATATTACAGAGATAAATTATTAACATTTACAAACGATATATTCCAAACATCAGAAGTTGAAAGACAGCTAACTAAAGACAGCTAACTAAAGACAGCTAACTAAAGACAGCTTAATAAATTCTCTTATTAAACTTATTAATTTTGTCTTTTTTGACGTAATTTCAGAAACTTTACAAATACAAAATTCGGTTAAGCTAGACAAATATATAGTTTTAACAAAAGGTAAGCAACTTAATAAAGATAATATGATTAATAATGGAAAATATCCAGTTATTAATGGCGGAATGTCTCCTATTGGTTATTTTGACGAATATAATGAACAAAAAAACACAATCACGATTGCTCAGGGAGGGGCAGCAGGATATGTTGATTTTCAAAAATCTAAATTTTGAGCAAGCTCACATTGTTATATTGTTAAATCCACAGATGAATCAACGCTTTTAAATAAATACTTATATTATTTTCTAAAAAATCAAGAAGAGATTATTAAAAAACAAGCTTATGGCGGAAAAATACTTTCTCTACCCAAAGAAAGCCTTCTTAATCTAAATATAACCCTTCCAGATATTCAAACCCAACAAAAAATAGTTGATATTTTAGATAACTTTGAAGAATTAACTAACGGGCTGACACAAGGTCTTCCTGCTGAAATTGATCTTGTCAACAAACAATATCAATATTATCGAAATTGATTACTAGCAGAGCCTAAATAACCAAAAACACCTTCAAAAGGTGTTTTTTATGGTTAAAAACTACTTAAATTTAAATATTAGTATAAGATTGGTATTAAGAATAAAAAAGTTTCTAAAAACAGAACGTTATATCTTATATAAAAGTTTTTAGATTGTGTTGAAGATATATTTTAGTTTAATACAAAACAACTCGAAAACCAAGGAGCAAGAAAATGAAATTTAGTTTTAAACCATTATGAAAACTGCTGATAGATAAAGAAATAACAAACAAGGAATTAATGGAAAGAGCCAAAATCAGCAAAAGCACTTTTTATAAATTAAAAAATGACAAAAATGTCACAACTGATGTTTTACTAAGAATTTGTACTGAGTTAGATTGCGATATATCAAATATCATTGAATGCATTAAAGATAATAGATCTAAGAAAGAGTAAAAATGAAAACAGAGAAATTTGAAAACTTTCAAATTTATAATTTGGATAATAGATATAGCTTTTTATACTTAGATTTTCAAGATGAAAAGAAATTTATAAGTGGATTGGTTTCATATATATTTAATGAGCAAAATTTACTTCTTTATACCGAAGAAAATACAGGTCTTAAATTCGAAATAAATGACAAAACACGCAAAAAACTTTATACCAATATTAGTCTATTTTTAAATTTAGAGTTAGAAAAGTTGGGACCATTTGACTTAAAAGAAGAATTAGAAAAAATCATTAAAGGTGAACACGAAGTTTTTAAAAACAAAGATAATAAACTACTAATAGGAAAAGATAAAGCAGGAAAAATTGGAGAATATATTTTCCATTTATTTTTATCAAAATATTTTGGGTATCATTACATAATCCCGAAACTTAAATTGATCACTGATGGAAATATGAGTGTAAATGGAATAGATGTGTTATTTTATGATGATAAAAAAGATGAAATTTTATTTGGTGAATCAAAAGTTTACAAAGAGTTAAAAAAAGGGATTGAAAATGCCAATAAAACATTAGAAGAATATGAAGAGAACCTTATTGAAGAATATCGAATAGTTTTATCGAATGATAAATTAAAATTTAACAAATTATTTTTAGATAAATATAAAGATAAAATTGATGTCTGCACAACTCTTAATCAATTTATTAAAGAAGCAAATATTAATTCTATTGTCATACCAGTTTTCATTGCTCATGGTGATAGTATACAAGGGAATATGCAAAATAATATTAAAAATTTTTTAGAGCAATTAAAAAAGATCAACCAAGAAGACAAATTAGAATTAAAAACAAAATATATATTGATTTCTTTTCCTTTAATTGATAAAAACAAATTTATGGAATATGCAATAAGAGTGGCGGTAAATAAATCACATGAATACAAATAAAGAGATAATAAGCGTTCAAGAAAACAGAGATATTTATATAAGGGAATTAAAAGAAGCAAAGGACAATAAAAAAGAAAAAGAATGAAAAATAGAAAACGCAGATTCATTGTTCCATTTAGGACTTAATATGTATTCGGAAGAATACTCATTTAAATCAGCGATTTATAATGCTTTCGCTTATAGTCATATAGACGAAAATATTTCTTTGCATCCTGAACAAATGAAAATATTAAGCATTATTGAAGAAAATGAGGGAATTATTTTTAGTGCTCCTACTAGTTTTGGGAAAACATTTGTTGTGTTTGAATATATTGCAAAACATCAACCCAAAAATGTTGTTTTAATTGTTCCGACCTTAGCTCTAGTTGATGAATATAAACAAAAAATCATCAGAAGATATAAAGATGCTTTTAAAAATTATAAATTATATATAAGCGTTGATTTAGAGAAGACACCTGATTTCAATAAAAGTAATTTATTTATATTAACTCCAGAAAGAGTTATTCATAACTCAGATATTTCGCTGTTTTCTGAGATAGATTTTTTAGTTATAGATGAAGTTTATAAACTCAAAACCGATCCAAATGATGAAAGAGTTTTAATTTTAAATTTAGCATATAAAAATTTAATGAGGATATCAAAGAAATATTTATTACTAGCTCCTTTTTTAAAGGAAATTCAAAATACAGATAAATTAGAGAAAAAACCAATATTTTTCTCCAGTGATTTTTCTCCTGTCGTAAATGATGTTATTACATATAGTCTCAAAATAAAGAAAAAAAAGAAAAAAAATGAAATAAAAAAGGAAAGAAATAAGAAAATAATTGAATTAATCAAAAAACTCAAAGACACCAAATTATTAGTTTATTTTCCTACAGTTAATTTCTTAAATAAATTTATTAATAATTTAAACACAAACAATAAAGTAATCAATAGAAATAAAAAACTAGAAAATTTTATTGAATGAGCATCTAAAGAAATTCATGAAGAATGAACTATTTTAAAAGCCTTGAAAAATAATATTTTAGTTCATCACGGACAAATATCGTTAGGTATTAGAATGTTTCAATTATCTTTGTTTGATGATATTCACAGTCAATATAATATAATGTTATGCACATCTACTCTATTAGAAGGTGTTAATACCGCATGTGAAAATATTATTATTACAGAACCAAAAATAAGAGATAAAAATTTTGATGCGTTTGATTTTTTTAATCTAATTGGAAGAACAGGAAGATTATCTCAACATTATTTAGGCACAGCCCACTATATTCAAGGACCAGATGATAGTGAATATCACAAAAAAGACGCATTAAAGTCTATTCAATTTGAACTTACAGATCAAGAAAGCATAGATATGGATATTAATTCTGAAAATTATAAAAAACATCCAGATTTTTTACAACTACTTAAAGATATGGATATTTCATACGAAGAATATAAAACAAGGTTTGCGATGCAATTCAGATTTTCTACAATTAAAAATATTTACAATAGATTTAAACAAAATAAATTATATTTATATGATGCTATAAAACAATTTTCTTCTAAAGGTAAGCGAGATATTGTTAAAGAAATATATAAAATAATTGAAGGGATAGAAAAAATAAAATTTTGAGACAACATAAAAATTAATATTATTCATTTATTAACTTATAAATCATTGCCAAATGTTAGAAATATAGTTGAAGAAATTTTAAAAAAATTTAATTTTAAAAAATCAAATACCAACGCTATAATTAACGAAGTTTTAAAAATTAAAAATAGTTATTTAGAGCACACTTTTTATAAAAAAATAATTCCAATTATCTTCTTTATGCAATTAGATAATGTTTCAGAAGAAAAAATAAATGTTATTGAGACTCATATTACTAAAGTAATAGAAAATAAATATTTTTTAAATTCTCCTTTAAGCAAAATGTTAAAAGATATGGGTATATATGATTTAGATATACAAAAAATTAAAGAAATAATAGGGGATAATTTTGAATCAATAGATCAATTAATATTATTATTAAGGGAAAATTATCAAAAAATTAAAAATAAAATAAGCGTAATTTCTAAATTCGTTATTGAAAAAATGATTATTTAATAGATTTTGTTCTTATTTTGCCAGTTTGTAACAATTAAAAATAAGCACAGAAACTCTTTGAATTTGCGTGTTTTCCTTTTTTAACTTATAATTTAATAAATATATATTTATGAAAGGAATAAATGGAAACTTTAAAATTCGAATTAACAAAAGTTAGATCTCGTGCTCGATTATCTATTTTTATCTATCTTATTATTACATTTATTACAATTGCGTTTATTATTTGAGGTGTTAAACAAAGTATACTAATTAATCCTTTAGCAAAAAACGGAGCCATTGGTTTTAGTATTACATTAGCACTTTTGTTTTCAATATTATTTATTCTTCATGTATTAATAACTTTATCATTAAGTAGAATATCAATTTATTTTATAAATGAAAAAGACAAAGTATCATCAAAAGTGTTTGAACACTTATTTATTATTAGTCTCTTTTCATTTTTGATGATTTTTTTAATGTTGATATGTTGATTTTCAGTGATACTTAGAATAAACGAAATATTACCAGATGAAAAACCATTAGAAGAAACTGAAGATCAAGAAAAAATGATGATTGATGATAAAACAGAATTATAAAAAATGAAATATTAGTTTCAGAATTACATAAATTTAATAAAATGCGTTAAGAAAGGTATTATGAATAATATACAACAAAAACTTTCTAGAGCTAAAAAGTTTGCAATTCCATTGTTAATTCTTCCAATCTCATTATTTTTACTTTTAATCATAATGATTTTTATTACTGGAGCTCTTGCAATAGGCGGAGCATATGGATCAATAGGGATTGGAATAATTTTGACTTTTATTTTGATAATCATGTTAATGATTACATTTGTTTTATTAGGTGTGTTCTTTATTGTTTTTATTAGTCAAATCAAAAATTATTATATAGAAAAACAAGACAATCAACAGATTGGAAAATACAATATCATTTTTATCATTAGTATTATTTCAGTGGTTATCTTTCCTTTTTTAATTATTTTAATTTTAATCCCAATTGTGTGACTAATCTTTTTAATAATCTTCGCAATTTTACAAACAGCTTTTATAATTTGAGTATTAATTACTATTGGAGAATCGCAAAGATTATTATTTCAACAAACCGAATAAAAAAACTTCTCGTTAATTAACGAGAAGTTTTTTATTATTATCAATTATAAATAAGATGCTAGATCTTCTTTAAGTTGTTCGTAAGGTCTGTACCCTAACAATTTGTGTACAACTTTTCCATCTTTGTAAACAAGTACATAAGGGATTGACTGAACTTTTTCTTCGCTTGCATATAATTTTTCATCATCAACGTCAATTTTTAATACACTAACATTATCTTTTTTGATAATTCTTCGAGTACTGGACCAAACATTTTACACATTCCACACCATTTAGCATGGAAGACAATTAAATGGAAACCACTCTTTACAGTTTCTAAAACTTCGTTTTTTGTTGATTCTTTAACCATAAGTTCCTTTCGTATGATTTGTAATAATTATACACAAATCTATCTAAAATAGGGAAAAAGTTTATTTTGTACCATTTTTTAATATAAAAAATGCATTTTTATCATTAATTAATGAATAAAGGGGTTGTTCGATTATTTTTAAAAAGGAAATAAAAAACAGCAACCCCTATTTTTGCATCTCTGCTATCTTCGGCACTAACGGGCTTAACTACTGAGTTCGGAATGGGTTCAGGTGATCCCCGCTGCTATAATCACTGTACAAAAAGTATAACACAAAAAAATAAAAAGCAAATATTTTTTTATTTTTTTAGTTTCTGACAACAATATCAAAATTGCTTACTGAATTAGTTAATAATAGAATAAATTTTTGTTCATCTTGAGGGGATAGGTTTAAATTTTTGATCCCAGTAAAGTAAACAGTTTCAATATCTCAACGTAGTTGGTATTTGTTTTTGGCAAAAAAGTAAATTAAATCCTCCATAAATCATTCAAAAAAACTATCATTAAAAGGCAAATCTCTAAGCATTTTGTGAATGGTGATTTCGAATTTACGATTTTGAAAATCGGTAATTTCAAAATCAAACGATAGATTTAATTCAGCCGCTGATTGTGTTTGGAATTTGTTCATATATTAAATTGTACAATTATTTACATAAACAACTTTAAAAGTTTATAATATTATTTAAATTTAACAGGAATAAAAATCATGAACAATTCAGAGAATGTTTTACACAATCATAACAAGCTTAATATCAACAAACCACAAATTTTTACCTTTTTGTTTTTATCATTAGGGTTAATTGGTTTTTTGATTAGTTTGTTAACCAATCAAACTATTTCGTATATGTTTTTACTAGTTGTACCATTTAGTTGAATGATATGTTTAAGTGCGTTTGGCTCAACTATTAGTTATAAACGAGCAAAAGATTCTAAAAACGCCAAATTTTGGTTTTTTGTACTAATCTTTGCCTTTTTAAACATTTTTATCACTAGCTTAGCCATTGGATTAATTAGCGTTGAAAAACAAACCATGGGATATTTGTTATTTATTATTTCTAACTTAATTATTATTAGTTTAACTATTAGTTCTTTATTTATCAAAAATGAACCAACAGAAAACAATCAATTTTAAAACAGTTAAAAAACTTAGTCCTGCTTGATACGGGACTAAGTTTTTAATTCTACTTATCAATAACTATTGATAAATTATTAATTATTTAGATAAAAAACTTTTACTTTAGCTAATATGTTTTCGACTGTAAATCCATTTAATTCATAAACCACATCACCAGGAGCTGAGTGTCCAAAATATTCAGCTAAATGAGCATCAAACTTGCTCAATTGAGCTAGTTTAAATCACAATGGATCATTAGTTGCTTCAACAGCAAAGTTTGGTAATTTGTTTAATTGTAATGAATGCATTAATTCTTGATCTTTAAGCATTAATTGTAAACAAGGAACCGAGACTACATTTGCTTTAATTCCTTCTTGTTCTAATTGCTCAGATACCTTGTACACTAATTCAAGTTCTGAACCACTTGCAAGCAGGTTGATTTGAGCTTGATCATTTTGTTTAATAAAGTATGCTGGAGTAAAGGTATCTTTTTGTAAATTAAACGATTTTAATGGTTGTCTAGTTACTACAATTGCTGATGGAGACTGTTTCAGAGCAAGAGCGTATTTAAATGAGTTAAGAACCTCATTTTCATCAGCTGGTCTAAAGACAAGGTAATTTGGAATACTACGTAAAGCTGTTACTTGTTCAACTCCTTGGTGAGTTGGACCATCTCCCCCAACTTGGTATGAATCATGGCTAAAGACGGTAATATTTGGTAATTCCATAATAGAACCAAGTCTAAGAGCTGCTTTAGCATAATCAGCAAAAACTAAGAATGTTGCTCCAAAAGTAGTTAAACCTGAATGGAGGGCAATTCCATTATTCATGGCTGCCATAGCAAATTCTCTAATTCCATATTTAATGTTGCGATTTGAATCAAATCCGACTTTAGTTGCTCCGCGTAAATCAGCTGAACCACCCAAAAAGTTAGTGTGGTGTTTGTCCATGAATTTCATAATTTCATCAACATAATCTCTTAAAGCAACATTAGTTTTAACGAATTTAAAATCACTAAAATCAAATGCTTTTTCTTTATTAATGACTGAAAGCAATTGTTCGTGTAATTGTGGATATAATTTTTTATATTTAGCTAATTTTTTCTCTCAACGAGAGTATAAATTATCTCTAGGTTTTAGTAATTTAGTTCCATATTCATACGCTTGAGGATCATATTCAAATTCATTGGTATGAGTAAGGCCTAACCCCTGTTTGTATTCAATAGTAGCTTGTGGACTTAAAATTCCATTGTGTCCTTTTGGAGAATTGGCAACTTTAGTTCCAAAGGCAATAATAGTAGGAATTTGAATATAAGTAGGACGAGAGTTTTTTTGAGCTTGCTTAATTGCCTTAATAATAGTCTCAGGACGGTTATTTTTTAAAATAATGGTTTTAAATTTTAATGATTGGAAGAATTTTTCAAAATCAAGATTATTAACTTCAGTTCCTGAGGTATCAATTTGCATATTATTGTAATCATGTACTAAAATTAGCGAATCTAATTTATTAGTTCCAGCAAAGGCAAGTGATTCTAAAGCCACCCCTTCTTGTAAGTCTCCATCACCACATAAAACAAAGACATCGTGATTGATAATTTTAAGGTCTTTTTGGTTAAATTGTTGGCTTAAATATTTGTTGCTATAA
Source organism: Mycoplasma sp. 1578d (assembly GCF_024582695.1). Lineage (NCBI taxonomy): Bacteria > Bacillati > Mycoplasmatota > Mollicutes > Mycoplasmatales > Mycoplasmataceae > Mycoplasma > Mycoplasma sp. 1578d. The sequence continues at coordinate 854,994 of NZ_CP102081.1, read as the reverse complement.
GCCATTCCAACACCCATAGCAACTCCTTGACCAAGTGGCCCAGTTGATGCATCGATGTAATCTAATTTTTCAATTTCTGGATGTGAAGGAGTTTTTGAATGAAGCACTTTATGAGCTTTGATATCATCCAAAGTTAATAATCCCATTAAATGGTAAAGTGAATAAAGTCCCATTGAACCGTGTCCAGCTGAAAGAACAAAGCGATCACGATTGAATCATCTTGGATGTGAAGGCGAGAATTTTAAAATTTCTCCAACCATTGAGTAAAAAATTTCTGATGCACCAAGAGCCATTCCAATATGTCCTTGGTGAGCATTATTAATTCCATCAATTGCGACAGCTCGCATATTAGCTATAAAATCTTTGTGAGTAAATTGTTTTTTGTACATTTTATTGAGCACCCTTATTTGTTTTCTTTAGAATAAATTTCTTAATTAGTCCATCGGTAGCTAATCCTAGATAAGTAAGGATAATAACACTAAAAGCAACAAATTTACCGGCTTTAGGGATTAATCCTAGCAATCTAGACACATAATTAATTAAATAATCAGTATCTTCTTAATTGGGCTAATTTACCGAAGTATTTAACTCGTTATTTTGTTAAATTAACATACCTAATTGGTTAGTATTAGTTGGAATTCAGTTTCCTAAAACAAAGAAAACGAGGATAAAGGTAATAATTAAAATACCAAAAAACGGTCCAACAATGACAACAATAATTCCACCTTTAACATTTCTAATCCCCAGAAGTAGCACTTAAGAAAAAGTGTAGACCAACCTAGGAAGAAATATAGCAGGAATTAGCGATGCTTTACCAAGTCCAATTGTTATGAACATACCAATTATACCAGCAAAAAATGAAGATATAAAGCCAATTATTACAGCATTTGGTGCATACAGAAACACCACAGGACTATCTAAAGTAGCTTTAGAATTTTTGATTAATATATCATTAATTCCCTTGTATATTAGTACCGGTTGATTAATAAATAATCTTACCCCGACAAATATAAATAAAAACAAACCTTTCAAGTTTGTTTTTATTTAGTTGGATTAATTAACTCATATATTGTTTGTCCTATAGTATCGCTCTCGTGGTCCCCAATAATTTTATGAGCTATATCTTTGGCTTCTTGAGTTCCGTTTGACATACAAAAACCAAAACGAGAATTAATAAGCATTTCACAATCATTACCACTATCGCCAAAAGTAATTAAATTGTTATTAGTTAACTTTAAATCGTCTAATAATCTCTTAATTCCTTGATATTTAGAGATTCCGATTGGATTGATATCAGTGTAATTGAAATTGGTTAAACAAACAATTGCTTGACCTTTTAATTCTTCTTTGAGTTTATTGGTTACAATTGGCCAAAGTTCTTTTGAGCTTTTTAAAGACATTTGAAGTAGCTTGGTAGTTTGTAAACCAGAAAGATGATCGCAATGTTCAAGTTCTAATTCTCTAAAAACCTTAAAACGTTTTCGTTCTTCTTTGCTCATTCAAGCTGGATATTTATTTTGATTTTTAGTAGCAATAATTGTACCGTTCAGCTGATCAGTATCAAAATTTAATAATAATTCATGTTCTAATGCGTGCTTACGAACTTTGTAATAAACTTCTTGTGGCAGATAACCATAAATTTGAGTTTTGTTGTTTTTGATATCTCAAATTATTGATCCATTTGAACAAACAGCGTAATGAACATCTTGAATAATTTTGTTTTCAACTAGGTGTTTGACTTTTAAAATTCCTCGTCCTGTGGCAAGGACATTGTAATGTCCTTTAGAAGCACTAAAACTTATTGCTTTTTGAGTAAAAGAATCAATTGTTCCGTCTCTTTTTAATAAAGTTCCATCCAAATCAAACGCAAAGATATATTTATTTTCCATTTAATTTTCTCTTCATGGTAGGGAATAGTAAAACGTCACGAATTGAATCTTTTTCAGTTAAAAGCATAGTTATGCGGTCAATCCCAATTCCGCAACCACCAGCAGGAGGAAACCCATATTCAAGGGCTTCAACAAAGTCTCAATCAATATCACTTGCTTCATCGTTTCCGTTATTTTTTTCGTTTAATTGTTCTTTGAAACGTTCTAATTGATCGATTGGATCACTCAACTCAGTGTACATATTAGCATATTCTTTAGTGTTGATGAATAATTCGGCTCGTTCGGTAAAACGTGGATCTTGGCTCTTTGCAGTAAGTGGAGATATTTCAATTGGATGTCCGTAAACAAAGGTAGGTTGAATGAGAGTTTGTTCGATTAATACTTCAAAAAGTTCGTTAATAATATGACCAAGTTTAAAGAATTTTTCAACTTTAATATTGTGTTTTTGAGCAATTTGAACAGCTTGTTCAAAGCTAATGTTACGAAAATCTGTGCCTGTAGCTTTAGATACAGCATCAATCATGTTTATGCGATTAAATGGTTTAGTGAGATCAATTTCTACGCCACGATTAATCACTTTTTGCTTATTAAGTTTGTAAGCAATAGATTTAATTAATTCTTCAGTACGCTCCATCATACCTTGTAGATTTGAATAAGCTTCATAAAACTCAATTGAAGTAAATTCAGGATTGTGAGTGGTGTCAATTCCTTCATTACGGAAGATTTTACCAATTTCATAAACACGATCAATTCCACCAACAAGAAGTTTCTTAAGTGGAATTTCTGTAGCAATTCGTAAAAAATAGTCTTGATCAAGAGCATTATGATGAGTTTTAAATGGTTTAGCACTTGCTCCAGATAAATAATCGTGTAAAAATGGAGTTTCAACTTCCATGTATTCTAAATTATCAAAATATGAGCGAATCGCGCTAATGATTTTACTTCTTGTTCAAAAAGTATTGACGCTATCTGGATTAACAATTAAATCCACATATCTATGTCTATATCTTTCTTCTACATCAGATAATCCATGATATTTATCAGGAAGTGGTTTAAGTGCTTTGCTGAGCAATTTAATTTCTTTAGCTTTAAGAGTAACTTCGCCAGTGTGAGTTTTCATGGCTATACCTTGAACATAAATAATATCCCCTAAATCAAAAGTATCAACAAGCTCAGCCAGCTGTTGATGTTGCTTTTTATTAAAATAAACTTGAATTTTTCCATGATAGTCCTTAATTAAAATAAAAGGACCTCTCATGGTCAAAATTCTCCCAGTAATAGCGTAAGGAATCTCTTTTTGTTCAAGTTGTTCTTTAGTAAATTCAAGATTTTGTTCAATAATTTGGTTTGAATAAGTTAATTTTTGTAATTGAGTAGCCTGAACAAATGGATTAATACCCATTTGTTGATAGTGTTTTAATTTATTTCTTCTGATTTGTTCTTGTTCACTCAGTTTGGTCTCCATTTTCTATCTCCTTAGTCAGTATTTTTTAATTATATTAAATTTATACTTATCTTAAACATTTATAGCCACTTAAATTGTGAAAAAAATGTAAAATATAAATAATTATAAATACTTAATTTGGGGTCAGGATATGGAACTATTGCAAATGAAACAACTTTTTGTACAAACACTCTCTTCTGTTCCTGGGATTGTTAATATTCAAGCTAATCAAGACAATCTTAATAAAACGCAAAACACAAATAATGTCAACTATGTTGATTTGATTGAGGTTTTTCACACTCCGCAAGGTTGAGATTTTATTGCTGCTGTGAGCATTTTAAATGGTGTTCCAGCTAAATGTGTTCTTGAAGAACTACAAAGTCAAATGCAACATGAATTAAAAAAACATAATCAAAAAGTAAATAATATAACTATTTTTATCAGAGGTGTGGAGAATGTCTAAAAATATTAGCGGTAAACAGCTCGCAGATGCATTATTATCCGGAACCAATGCTCTTTTAAATGCTAAAAATCAAATTGATGCATTAAATGTGTTTCCAGTTCCTGATGGAGATACAGGAACCAATATGGCCGCTACTATGAATGGTGCGAGAATGAATTTAATGAAAGTGTCAGAACAGAACGTAGCCCAAGTTGCTGCTCAAGTGGCTAATGATATGCTTTATGAAGCAAGAGGAAATTCAGGAGTTATCTTAAGTCAGATTTTTAAAGGTTTTTATCAAGGAATCAAAGACAAAAAAACACTTAATTGCCATGATTTAACGATTGCGTTCAGTTCAGCGGCAACAAGAGCTTATAAAGCAGTTTTTAAACCTGTTGAAGGAACTATTTTAAGTGTTATTAGAGAAACCGCTGAAAAATTAAGCCAAAAATATACTAAAAGCGAAGAAGAAATAGAAAATTTCTTTGCTGATGCAGTTACTTATGCTCGCGAAAGTTGTGATAATACACCTAATTCTTTAAAAATTTTAAAAGAAGTTGGAGTCACTGATTCTGGTGGAGAAGGTTTATATAAAATCCTATGAGGAATTAGCGAATATTTTTTAGGTAGACCAGTTGAAAAAAGCGATAAAAGTGAGGATATTGCTAATTTTATTTCTGATAGTGAAACCTATGATGGCGAATTTGGATATTGCACTGAATTTTTAATTGAAATTAATGAACCAGACAAATTTGATAAAGATAAATTTACTAAAAAAATTGAAAAAATTGCCAATTCATTGGTAATTGTACAGGATGATAATTTACTCAAAGTTCATGGGCACGTTCTTAAACCAGGGAATATGCTGAATATAGCCCAAAAACACGGTGAATTTATTAAAATTAAATCAGAAAACATGACCTTACAAGCTAATAATTCACGAGCCCAATCTGAAGAATTTGCTAAGGCACAAGCTAAAAGTCAACGAGTGACTAATGCAATTATTTCATGCAATTTAGGAACTGGAATTATTAAAATCATGCAAGAAAATGGTTGTGATTACATTGTTGAAGGTGGTCAAACATCAAATCCTTCAGCCCAAGATTTAATTGAAGCAATTCAAGCTGTGAATGCAGAAAATGTGTTTATTTTACCGAATAATAAAAATATTACATTAGTTGCCCAGCAAGCTGCTGTGGCGACTAAAAATTGTAATGTCCACGTAATTCCGACTAAAACACAAATTGAAGGGCTTACTGCATTATTCCATTATAATCCTGAAAACAAAGTTAAAGAAAATCTTGCTAATATCAAAAGCGCAATTAAAGGAGTTGGTTCAGGTGAAGTGACCATTGCTGTAAGAAGCACCAAAATTAATAGCGTACGAATTAAAGCAGGTGATTATTTAGCGATAGCAAATGGGAAAATCATTGAAACTAGCAAAAATGCAATTGACGCTGCTAAACATATTATTTCCAAATTAATGAACAAAAATAGAGAAATTGTTACTATTTTTTATGGGGACGAATCTTGTTATGAAGATGCCCAAGAAATTTCTAATTATATTAATTCAAAATGAGATATTGAAGTGGAAATATATGAAGGAAATCAACCAAATTATCACTTTTTAATAGGAGTTGAATAAGATGTATAAATATTCAATTGGTTTTGATGTAAATGGAAATGATAATGGACCAAGAGAAGCTTATCAAGCTGCTTGTGAATTTGCACAAGCTAATAAAGATATTAAATTAGTTCTAGTTGGTGATTTAAAAAACACTAATATTGACAATTTACCCAATAATATAGAATTAATTACTAATCTCAATGTTCCAAGCGATCCTAAGAATATTAAACAAACACTTAGAGAAAATACTTCAATGAATCAAATGATTGATTTATATAAACAAGGCAAAATTGATAGTTTATTATCATCAGGTGATAGTGGAAGCTATATTTCAGCTCTAACATTAAAAATTGGACGCTTAAACGGTGTTTCACGCCCAGCATTTATGCCTGTGGCTAATGCTATTAATGGTCAAAAATTTATCTTTTTAGATGTTGGGGCTAATTTAGAAGTTAAATCACAATGGCTTGAAGAATGAGCGTTATTAGGATCGCTTTTTTACAAAACCATGTTTAATGAATTGTTTCCAAAAGTAACACTTTTGAATATTGGTGTTGAAGATTATAAAGGTTCAGAATCAGTTCAACAAGCCCACGCGAACCTTAAAACAAATCCAAAGATTAATTATGTAGGATTTCAAGAAACCAGAGATTTATTTAGGGGATATTTTAATGTGGCTATTATCGATGGATATGGCGGAAATTTAGTGTTAAAAAGTTATGAAGGAGCTGTGTTAACGCTAATTGATTCACTAAAATCAAGTATTAATAAAAATTTAAAAAGAAAATTAGGCGGTTTATTAGTTAAGAGTGCTTTTAAAGATGTCATGAAAATATTAGACTATCGCAACGTTGGAAGTGCGTGAGTAGTTGGGGTCAAATGTTTGGCTTTAAAAGCACATGGCTCAAGTGATCAAAAGAGTTATCTTTCAGCATTAAATCAGCTTAAGGATGCAATGGAAAAAGATTTATTAAATAAAATGTTGAAAGAAATTAATTAAGTATGAATATTATGAAAGCTAAATCACTTGAAGAATTTTTAAAATTTCATCAAATTAAACCTAAAAATATTAAGTTATATTTTTGTGCAATTTCACACTCTTCATATGTTGCATTACGCAAAGGGCTAAACAATTACGAACAGCTTGAATTTTTAGGAGATTCAATCTTAAATTTTTTATCAAGTGAATATATTTTTCTTAAATACACTAATTTAGAACCAGGAAAACAAACTCGGGTTCGATCAGCAGCTGTTCGAACTGAAACATTAGCAGAATTATCCGAAAAATTGGGACTAGTGGATATTTTAAAAACTGGATATAAACAAACAGCAAATGATGTCAAAAATTCACTCAAAGTTAAAGCTGATGTTTTTGAATCTATACTTGGAGCCATTTACTTAGACCAGGGAATTGATGAAGCGAGAAAATTTGTGGAAAAATACATTTTTCCAGTGATTGATAAGGTTCACGCTCAAAGCAACAAAGATTCAAAAACAATATTACAAGAATATATTCAGAGCTTTTCAAAAGACGGTGTGACATACAATGTGTCTCAAAATAGTGATAAAAAATTTTTGGCCAAAGTTATTCATGATAAACAAATATTTGGGGTTGGAATTGGAAACTCAAAAAAAGAAGCTGAACAAGTTGCAGCTCAAGATGCTTTGAGTAAATTAAAATAAAGGAAGTATATGAAACTAATTAAAATTGAAGCACATGGTTTTAAATCTTTTGCTGATCCAATAATTTTACGTTTTGATGGTGGAATTGCAGGAATTGTGGGTCCGAACGGTTCAGGGAAAAGCAATATTAACGATGCTATTAAGTGAGTTTTAGGTGAACAAAGTGCAAAAGAACTTCGTGGTGATGAAATGAAAGATGTTATTTTTGCTGGTTCAAAAACCACCAAACCACTCGACAAAGCAACCGTAACTTTAACTTTTGAAAACAAGGATAACCTCACTTCTTATGAAGAAGATATTATTTCAATCACTCGTTCATTAGACCGCAATAAGTCGCTCAATGAATATTTTATTAATGGAAAATTAGCCCGCCATAAAGACATTAAAGCAATTGCCATGGAAACTGGAATTGGTAAAAGCTCACTTGCTATTATTTCTCAAGGAACAGTTAGTGATATTGCTCAAGCAAGTGATGAACAACGCCGGGGAATTTTCGAGGAAGCTGCTGGAGTATCTAAATATAAATTCAGAAAAACTGAATCACTAAGAAAATTAGAAAAAACCGATGAGTCATTAAGAGTTATCCAAGCACATATTTCCGAACTAGAAAGACAACTCGTACCGCTTAGAAAACAAGCTGAAAAAGCTTTAATTTACAAAGAAAAATCAAATCAATTGCAAAATGTTGAAATTGCTTATTTAGCTCAAGAAATAGTGCGTTTAGATCAATATGTTTCCGAACTTAATAAAGAACTAGAAGGAGTAGAGGAAACCAAAAACGATTATAAAGTTAAAATCGAAGAATATAACACTAAAATTACTCAACGCAAAGTCCAACAAGGTGAATTAAATAAGAAAATTTCAGAGCTATCAGCTAAGAAAAATAGTACCGAAACTCGTTTAAATGAACTTAAAATTATTTACAATAATGAAACCGCTCATAGAAACTTAATAGCTTCAGGACAGGTTAAAGCTAATTTACACGAGAAAAAAGAAGCTCTTCAACAAGCTTATTTAGAAGAAAAACAAATGCTTGAACATTTAATAGAATCACAAAATGAAGTACAAGCCAAAAAAGAACACACTCATCAAAAATTAGTTCAAGTTAATGTTGAAATTAATGAATTGCAAACTAAAATCAACAATTTAAGCAGAAAAAAACATGAAATCGAAACACAAATTAAGATTTTAAATGCTAAAAAACAAAGCAGAAGCAATCTTTATAAAGGGGTTAAAACTATTTTAGACAATGCTCATAATTTTAAAGGATTAAAAGGAATTGTTGGTGATTTAATTAAAGTTGATCGCGAATATGCTAGTGCAATTGAGGCAATTTTAGCTTCAAATATTCAACATGTGGTTGTGGATACTTCAGAAACTGCGGTGAAAGCAATTGAATTTTTAAAAGCTAATAATGGCGGAAGAGCATCCTTTATCCCGCTGAATTCAATTAAGGAAAAACACATTCGTGATGATTATTCACTTGTGGTACGTAATCAACTTGGATTTATTGGAATTGCTAGTGAATTAGTTAATGTTGATGAAAAATATAGTGTCCTAAATAAATTTTTATTAGGGAATGCTATTATTGTAGATAACATTCAGTCTGCCAATAAGATCTCAAAAATTGTCGAGAAAAAGTATTTAGTGGTTACTAAAGATGGCGATATTGTTCGTGTTGGTGGAATTATGTCAGGTGGGACCAAACAAGAAAGCGATGATATCTTAGGACTTGAAGATAAAATTTTCGAATTACAAAAGCTCATTCCAGGAATTAACTCACTTGAACAGAAAAATTTTAATAATTTAGAACAGTTAAAAAATCAAAGTATTAATTTACAAAATTATGTTACTTCATATAGTAATGAATTGTCAGCAACAGCTATTTCAATTCAACACGCTCAAGCTAAACTAGATAAAATTCAGTCTGATTTTTCACTTATTGGTACTGATGTAACTCAAATTAATGGTGAGGTAATTAATACTACTGTTGAACGAATCAATCAACTTGATAAAGAGTTGAAAAATTATCTTTTTGAGCTAAGTGCAAACTTACAACAAAAACACAAAATTGATTCAGAAATTGAGCAGTTAAATGAACTGAGAAATGAAGCTAATAAATTATTTAGTCAATTAACTCAATCTTTCAGCAATAAACTTTATAGTGTTGAAAAATCGCAAGATCAATTAGCACAAAATCGTGTTAGACTTTCTGGGTTTTATAATTTAACATTAGAAAATGCCATAGCCAATTATAAATTAGAAATTCCAACAGAAAAAGCACGCGAACTTATTGATGAACTGAGAAAAGAAATAAGCGCTCTTGGAAATGTGAATTTAGATTCAATTGCTCAATTAGAAGAAGTTGAATCTAAATATGATATTTATGTTTCAAATCGTGACGAACTTGAAGAGGCAAAAGAAACTGTGCTTAATGCCATTGCAGAACTTGATAAAATTATTATTACTCGTTTAACTAATATTGTTAATGATGTTAATGTCGAATTTGAAAATGTGTTTAGATCAATGTTCGGTGGAGGAAGTGCTCAAGTAAAATTTGTTGACCCGAATAATGTGCTTGAAAGTGGAATTTCTATTTATGCACAACCCCCAGGAAAAAGCGTTAAAAATCTTAAACTTTTCTCTGGTGGAGAAAAATCACTAATTGCTATTTCACTATTATTTGCCATTTTGAAAGCTCGCCCATTACCGCTTTGCATTTTAGACGAAGTTGAAGCAGCACTTGATGAATCAAATGTGGTCAGATATGCAAACTACTTACAAGAACTCAAGAAACAAACTCAATTCATCGTTATTACACACCGTCATGGAACTATGTCAAGAGTTGACCATTTATTTGGAGCAACCATGCAAAATCGTGGAGTGACTAGTTTCTTTTCAGTCAAATTATCTGAAGCTGAAAAATTAATTGAACAAAATAAAGAGCAAATATAAAACTATTTTAAAGATTCAGATAATTTATAAGACACATTATTTATATTTTTTGAAAATTTAAAAATAAAAAAAGAAAATAAGGGGTTTAACCCCCTTATTTTAGTACAATTTAACATATGAAAAAATTTGAGGTTCAAATCGTCAATTTACCCGATCAAATTTTACGGAAAAAATCAGTTGATGTCCCGATCCCGTTAACTCAAGAGGATATAGAACTAGCCGAAAAAATGATTTACCACATTGATGATTCGCAAAAAGAAGGAAGTGAATTTAGACCCGGAGTTGGAGTTGCTGCTATTCAATATGGAGTCCTTAAAAACGTTTTTTATGTTTATTTACCCGATGACAAAGGAAACCCAATTTTTAAGGATGTTTTATTTAATCCGAAAATTGTGCGTAAAAGCGATCAATTAGTTGCCTTATCACAAGGAGAAGGATGTTTATCGGTTCCTGAAGATTGACCAAAACAAGAAGGTTATGTTCCGCGGAGTTATAAGATCACTGTCCAAGCTTATAGCTTCAATAAGCAAGGAATGTATACCTTTGATTTAACAGGTTATTTAGCTATTATCTTCCAACATGAGTTAGATCACCTTAATGGGAAACTTTTTATTGATCGTATCAATCAAAAAGATCCATGGAAGAAACCAAACAGGAGAACAATTTTAATTTAATATGAATGAACAAACACAAATCACTTTAGAAAAATTATTAAACTTTTTTAACGATGGTCCAGGAACTGCAATTCTTACCATTTTAACTTTATGGGTTATAGTTTCAGGGATTTTTGGAGGATTTTTCTATAGATGAAAATTCGTTATACTCGTTGGAGTTGCTTTATTATTTGGAATGGGTGCAGGACCAGGATCAATTCCAATTTTAAAATCAGCATTAAAAGAGGTGGATGATCAATATAAAGAATTAGCGGAACGAATTATATATTATTTACCAATTTATATTTCGCTTATGTTCTTTTTCACTATTTATACAATTGGATTTATTGTATATACAATTATTTGTTTAGTGAAATTTAGAGCTTTAAAAGCAGCTAGAAAATCAAAAATTTGAAGAAGATTTTTATATGGATCTGGCACTGGATTATTAATGGTACCTGCTGTAGTATCGCTTTCAGCTTCATTTCAAACCAACAAGAAGCAAGATGATGGCTTTACTAAATTTAGCATTGGTTTTATGACCTTTTTCCAAAGTAAAAATCCTTCAGTTTTTGTAAGTAAACTTAAAGACTTTGCAAAATTATCGGCATTACAAAATGATAAAAAATTTGAAGAAGCATTAAAACAAGATTACAGCAAATTAAGTCCTGAAGACAAAGAAAAATTCCAAGAAAATGTAGTTAAGCCTTTAGTAAACATTCTTAATGACCCAGAATTGAGAAAAAATTCACTTGATACTTTAAATAAAGTAAAAATCAGTGAAGGCAAAACAGTTAGTCAATTAGCTGATTCATATTCACCTGAAATTAAAAAAGCCGAAGATGAATTACAAAAATCTAACCCAGAATATTTAACAGCCACACCCGAACGTAAAAAAGAAATTTTAATTAATGCTGTTAATAAAGAATTGGACAATCAGCTTAAAAATGGAGATTTATCTTCACAATTAAAGCTAGTTACCGATTCAGTGGGCCTATTAAAGCCAGATGCTAAAAAAGACGTTATTGATTGAATTGGTAAAACAGTTGATACTAAACTTGGTAAAGATAGCGGTTTTTCTGAGGAAATTCTTACTAGTGTTTTAGATCATTTAAATACAAGCATTAAAAATATAGAAAACAAATAATAAAGAGTCAGCTTGAAAGTTCTTAAACTCAAAATTAATTGTTATTATAAAGTTATATCATTGGTTAAAAAATAAAAAAGTTCATATATATTTGATAAATTTGTTCTTTATAATATCCTCAACAAAGGAGTTTAATTATGTTTCGACCTAAAACATCAAATGATACAGTTGAATTACAACCGACCAACCAACTTGAAAAGAGCATTCAAGAACAAGAAAAAGTAATTAACAAATATCAAGATCCCAACAAACAACTTTCACCAGCTACTTACCGAATTATTCATAAAGAAAAAACCATTCTTAAATTTGGAATTGCCTTTTGAGTATTAATTCTTTTAGCTACAATTACAGCAGGATTATGTAATTATTTCCTTAATACAGCTAAAAATCCCAACTCAGGAATATTGAATTGGATTATTATTGTAATAGTGTTTTTAACCACCTTTTATTTATTGGTAAAAAACTTAATTCGTCTTTCAGCATTTAAAAATGTTGAAAGACGATATAGAGAGAGTTTTAGTAATGGAGATATAGCTGCTAGTACCTTATTTGCTGATTTATATAAATCAATCTCTCTAAAATTAATTAGCTATACTTGGCTCTATGTCTTCTTTATGACGTTTTTTGCTCTTTTTGTTTTAATTATTTATCTTTTGTATAATGTAGGAGAGTGAGAACTTAAAACGAGCGAAAATAGTGCGATTAAATTTGAACTTCACCTTAATTTTCAGGAAATCTTTAAAGGTTGATTTGGAAATACAATTGCCTTTTTGTGAGTTAGCTTATTTGTTATTATTAGTGTTACCTTGTTGTATATTTTTATTCTGCTATACAACAAAAAACGAATTGCTGATGTGAAAATTTTAATTGTTTATGAAGCTGCTCAATTTATTACAGCTGTTGATCAATCAAAAAAATCACTTAATAAAGCTTGAAGAAATACCTACATAATTATCTTTATTTTAGTTTATGTATTACCATTTGCTTTGATGTTATTCTTAATTTATCGTGGAGTTTTAAGAAGGAAAAAATAATGAAAATTTTAGTCATTTTAGAAAATAAATTTAATGATGTGGAATTAGTTACTCCGCTTTCATGCTTAAGAAGAGCTGATCCTGATATTGTGGTAGATTATTATCATCCAACAGAAAAAAGTATTTTAAGTCAATATAAAGTCTTTGCAATTAACAATATTAAAAATAATGTTAATTTAGCTGATTATGATTTATTATTCATCCCAGGCGGATTTGCTGCTCAATTATTAAGAACAAACGAGCAGGCGTTAAAACTAATTAGTTCATTTAATGGGCCAATTGCAGCCATTTGCGATACCCCTAATACTTTAAGAGAACATAATTTAATCGATCACAATACTTCTTATTCAGCCTATCCAAGCACTTGGTCTGAGCCATTTAAAAGCAAGAATTATCAGCAAGATTATGTTACTAATTTACTTAAAGAAAAACATCTTATCACTGCACGTTGTGCTGATGCTGCTATGGAATTAGGATATGAATTAGTTGAACATTTTTATGGTAAAGAAGCACTTGAAAAAGTTCACCTAGCTATGAGAACAACAAAATAGCACTTAGGGTGCTTTTTTTAAAAAGGAAACACATGTTAAGAATTATTGCAGGAATTTATAAAAACAAAAAAATTAATCAGCCAGATAAAGAACTGACTCGAGCTAGTACTGAAAAAGTCCGTGAAGCTGTTTTTGCAAGTTTACACTTTAAAATAGTTGACTCGAAATGCTTAGATTTATTTGCTGGTAGCGGCGCTTGGAGTATAGAGGCCGAGAGTCGTGGAGCTAGTTCAATTGTGGCAATAGAGAAAAATAAACATGCTTTTGGTGTAATTCAAAACAATTTCAATTTACTTAAAACGCAAAAAATTAGAGCCCTTAACACTGATGCCCTTGATTATTTAAACAAAACCAAGGAAGACTTTGATTTCATTTTTATCGATGCTCCGTTTAAAAATGTCGAGTTAGTCAATAATGCTTTAGAATTAATTAATCACAAACAAATTTTAACTACTGATGGAGAAATTATTATTGAAACAGATCTTGCAAGAGAAATTATAATTCCATCAAATTTAAAGATTTATAAACAAAAACAACACGGGAGAATTGAACTGCTTTATGTCTGCTGAAATTAAGTTTCAAGTCAAATGTATTGAATTAAGTTATCAAGGTTATGGAGTGGTTCTTTATAATCAAAAGCGTATTTTTGTTCCTGACTTATTTCCAAACGAGCAAGCTATTATTAAGATTGAAAAGTTACATTCTAATTATGGATATGGTGTAGTGGAGACTTTAATCAAACGATCTATTCATCGAAATAAAAACCAAATCTCAACAAATTCAGCATCATTAATTAATTTACAATATCATGCACAATTAAAATGAAAAGATCAATATTTAAGAAATCTACTAGTAAAAAACTTAAATATTAATTCGCAAGTAATTCAAGACATTGTTCCAAGTAATTTACCCTTTAATTATCGTAATAAAGTAAGATATGCACTAAAAGCACACAACCAAAAAGTATTTTACGCTGAATATATTAATAAAAGCAATACCTTAGTTCAAGTAAGTGATTTTTCGCTTAATCTTAAATCATTAAATTATATTTTAATGTACGTTTTAGAAAAAATCAATTTTGTATTCCAAAGCAAAATAAACAAACTCAAACTCATTGATGAAATCATGTTTAGAGTTAACGAGAATAATCAAGCTCAAATTTTATTTAGTTTACATTCTGATTATGATTTACCAATTAAGTTAATTAATTTACTTAAAGAAAATTCTTTTATTATTGATCTATGTGTGAAAAAGAAAAACAAAATTTTTACTATTTTTAATAAGCAAGATTTTACAATGAATTTACTAGATAAAAAGTTTACCTTGAAATCAGTTAATTTTTTTCAAGTAAATTTAAGTGTTTTTGAAAAAATATTAAACACAATTAAAGCCAAGATAGTTAATCAGCAAGATGCAGATATATTAATTGATGCTTATTGTGGTGTTGGAGTTTTTTCACAAATTTTAAGTTCACATTATCAACAATTAATTGGAATTGAAATTAACCCTTCATCAATTGAGCGAGCCAAACAAAATGCATTATTAAATAAAGTAAATAATGCTCATTATTATGCCGGTAAAGTAGAAAGTGTAATTGAACAAAAGCCAATCTCTGCAAATAATAGTACTTTAATAATTGATCCACCACGTTTGGGATTAGATATTAAAGTGATTGAATGAATTAGTAAACAAAATCTGTCTAACGTTATTTATTTATCATGTGATCCGAGAACTTTAACAAGAGATCTTAAAGAATTTATTAAAAATCAATACAAAATAGAGCAAATTATTCCTTTTGACATGTTCCCAAATACACACCATATTGAAACACTAGTTTTTTTAACTAAATCTGAATAAGCAACTTATTCCTTTATTTATTTAAGACTTTAAGCATTTGTTTAGCAATTGCATTTATGACTGGGACTGCTACTGAATTTCCGAATTGTTTATAACTTTGTGTATCACTTACTGGAATGATAAAATCTTCTGGAAACCCTTGCAAGCGAGCCGCCTCTCTTGGTGTTAACTTTCTAGGATTTTTATTCTCTTGTTCAATTAAAATTTCACTTCCATCTTTGTAATATCTAGCTGAAATTGTGTTTGTGTATGTACTGTTGTGATTAAAAAGTGAATAACCAAAACCATTTCCTTTTTGCTTATGTTCTTTTCTTCTTCTTTGATGACCTTTTCATAAATTATCAGAAATAGTGTACTTAGAATTGACTTGAGTTTGTAAAATATCTCCAACTTTTGTTTTCTTCTTACTTGGTTTTGGAAATGAAAAATCTCCAGCATTAGGAACAAGATTTTTATTAAAACCAACAATATAGATTCTTTCCCGATTTTGTGGGACCCCAAAATCTTTAGCTTTTAATAAAGTGTAATAAACTTGATAGTCAAGTGATTTGAGTGTGTTCAAGATTGTGCTAAAAGTGTTTCCTTTATTGTGTGAGATTAAATTTCTAACATTTTCCAACAAGAAACATTTAGGCTGTTTATCTAAAATTATTCGAGCTACATCAAAAAACAATGTCCCCCTAGTATCTTCAAAACCAAGTTTTTTACCAGCTTGAGAAAATGCTTGACACGGAAAACCGCCAACCAAAATATCATGATCGGGAATATGGTTTGTTGAAATTTTAGTAATATCTCCACTTGGAGTATCACCGAAATTAGCTCGATATGTTTTAATCGCAAATTTATCAATTTCACTACTAAAAACAACCTTGATTTGATTTGTTAGTGCAAATCCTAATCTAATGCCACCTATTCCGGCGAATAAATCAATCATTGAAAATTTAGCTTTTTCATTATTTAAAAAAGGCACTTTTTCAGGAAAATCTAATATTTGTTTTAGTTCTAATAATGAAGGACTAGATTCACCATTTTCTCATCTCCTTATAGTTCTGTCCCCGTATTTAGATAAACCAATAGCATCAGCAAGCTCTTTTTGCGTCATATTTAATTTTTGTCTTTTGTTCTTTATTTGTTCACGTGTTGAAAAACCTTGAATTTGTCCTATAAATTCCATAAATACTCCTAGTTTAATTATAAAGGATAAAACAAAGGACTATTTGTCCTTTTTCAACACTATTATATTATTTTTATAATTAGAATAATAAGAAAGGTACTTTAAATAATGGAGAAAATAAAACTAGATGAATATAAAGAACTAATAAAAAATGAAAGAGATAAAATTTTTTCCCAACCATATGAATTAGTTTATAGAAATTTTTTAAAATTAAATTACCACAATAAATCTCCTGATTATTTTAAAGAGAATGCGAGTGAAATTATTGAAAAATTAAGATTTAATTGTTGAAAATCTTTTTTACCTTTAGAGGAAAAATTTACTACTCATTTGTTGAAAAAATTAGTAAAAGAGGAATATGTAAACTCCTTATCTCCTATAGAATCAATAACGTGGTTTGTTGAATCGTTTCCTGAACACATATATGCACTTATTCTTTCTAATACACAAAGCAGAAGAAGTAGAGCAGGAAAGGAATTTGAAGCTATTATCGAGCTAATACTAATAGGAGCGGGAATAAAATTAGACAGTCAAGCTAATATTGGCAAACTTGAATTCATGAAAAAAGGTTTAGGTAAAATGGTTGATATTGTTTCTCCTGGGGTAATAGAATATACAATAAATAAGAGAAACACAATTTTAATTAGTGCAAAAACCACTTTAAGAGAACGTTGACAAGAAGTTCCTGAAGAATTAGGTAGAACAGGGGCAATGGAAATGTTTCTCGTAACTTTAGACGATAATATTAGTAAGGAAGTTTTAGACACATTATATGAAGCTAATATTCAAATTACTACTACCAAGAGAATAAAAGATACTAAATATAAAGAAAACAGCAGGGTATTATCATTTGAAGATTTAATTTCATTATGCATATCAAATTCTAAGAAATGAGAAAATTTTATTTATAGTAGTGAAGAAAAAGAATTTTTTAAAAGTATGTTAATCAAACAAATTGAAAAGCATAAAGAACATGAATTTGTAAAACAATTTTACGAAAAACAATTGGATTAACCCAATTTTTAAATTTTTATTAAATGCTAAATAACTAGAAAAGAATATAATACTTTATTATGAAAAAGGCTTTGATTAAGAGATTTTTGTTAACCCTTCCAATGAGTATTGGTTTATTAACGAGTTCTGTAAGTTGTAATTTTTTTAACAATTCAAAAGTAGGTAATGAGAATGGTGAGAGCAAGCGAACTTTTACTCCTGTAAATTCAAAAGACATTAAATTATCTAATGACTATTTGGATTTTAACGATGAAAAAATTTCACCACACAGAGTAGTTCCAATCACTGAAGGAGAAACATTTATTGTCAATAAAAATGCTTTATCAACTGAACAGCAAGAAAAGACACTAAATCAGATCAATTCAACCGAAAAAGACTTTGATAAAGTAAAAGAAAAAAAAGATACTGAAAATCGTTTTTATATTGAGTTTAAAGATGAATATACTGGAGTTTTATTCAGAGAATTTTCATACGCAACGGATGATAAAGGGATTCATCGTTACATGCTTGGCAAAAACGCTTTAGTTAAATTTGCTCAAGAATTCAAAAGAAAAGTACCTTTTGGTCCTGAAGTTCATTTTTTAGAGGGAATTAATATTAATGATTTTAATGTAATTCCATCTACTGCCAATGGTGTTTACATTACTCAAAATAAAAATATTTATTTAAATGGTTATTTATTACTTGAAAAAGGAATTGGTCTTTACTCAATAATGAGTTCACTAATGGGAACTTTATTCCATGAGTATATTCATCACTGAGCTAATACATATGCTCAAGTCGGCTTATTAATTGATCATTATGGCTCAAAGAAAAACAATTACAATAATGCTCGGATTATATACCATGGAGCCTCAGAAGAAAATCATGGTCAAGAAGTTCAAATTTGGAATGGATATTTCACTGAGCAATTTAAAGATCTTTTAAATTGAAACGTTAATTTAAGAGCAGATTTAAACGGGAATCCTTCTTATGATAAAGCCGACCCTTTATTTAGAAAAAGATTTTTAAGCAGCATTTTTTCTCCGAGTGAATTATGGAATTATGCTAATACCTATGAAGATAAATATAAATTTTTAGATACTGCTGAAATTTTTTATTCAACCGATGGAAATTTCAAAATCAAACCAGATAATATTAAATATATTTATTCATTAACTGAAGCAGTTGCACGTGAATACACAAAATATGCATATGAAAATTATTTTGAACTTAATAAAGGAGCAGTTCAAAGTTCACAAAAAGATAATGATTATTTATTTAGCTGATTTGGAAGCACAATTGTAAAAAATAATAGTTTAGCTTTATTAAGTTATGGTCCAAGTAATGATTGAATAAGAACATATTTAGAGCCTTCTGGTATTGCGTATACTAACACAGATTGAAATCTCAATGATTATTTAGCATTCCCAAACAGTGTCTTTCCGTTTAATTACAAAGGGACACTACCGAAAAAGAATTTTGATTCAGAACCAAGCAAACTTTATACTCTTAGAGATGAGTTTAAAAATGACCGCACAAAACAGTTTTATAATTTATTCCTTGAAACAATGGGGTACGGTAAAGAAATAGCTCAAATATTCCCTAAAATTATTTGAAGATGAGATGATAAAATCACTGAAACTAATAAACTCCACGAAAAATTATGAAACGATGATGTTGCGAGAAGTTTTGTGAAATTTGCTGGTTATTTAAAGGATAAGAATGAAACGGGATTTGCCATTGTATCTAAAGATAATAAAAACATTTTAACTACAAAATTCAAATATCAAGACCAATTTAACTTTTTTGGGAAAAGTCAATTTGATCAAGGCGCTTCACTCTTAGATCCAGAAGCAAGAAATGAGCAAATAAGCACTAGATTATATCCAAATCCACAACAAGTATATTATCCATATGTTAGCGAAAATTATGTAAATCTGAAAGAAGGAGATAAAATTTATTTCTGAAAAGATTTAAATAATGATGGTAAAGCTCAAGAAGACGAGATTGAATTTGATCGAACTGTTTCAATACCAGAATTTAGAAGAGTGACTACTGATCAAGGAAGCACAGGGAATGACAGAAGAGAAATATATTTACAAAGTGAAAAAGGAATTTTAACAACTAAAATAATATAATTAAAAAATAAAGATTTTTATCTTTATTTTTTAATTCTTTTGAGTACAAATAAATACGCTCTTTTAATTCGAGAAGCAGTATAACGCTTACTTACGCAGCTTTGAATGAAAGTATCATAATCAGGGGCATGCACATGTTTTTTAAACAAATTTTCCATTCCTTCCGAAATCATTTTGTATTTTGCTAAGGTTTGTGCAGGTGTGTTTTTTACTATTTTTTGAAATTTAGCATATGTATCTTGAATTCTTTTATTTAAGATATCTTTTCGTTTTACAGGTGTAAAAGGAGATATATCTTGATTATGAACAATTATTTGTCTAATTTTAGTTGCACTTGCAAAATGTTGATAAGTCTCTTGAGAGTGAAAATCAATAGTTCTTTTAAGAGCAATTGGTGTAATTGGCAAATTTTCATTAACTATTGTTTTAACATATTCAATACCTAAAATATCATTAGGCATTGAAATATCAGCTCCAGTTAATTCTTGCAGTGCTAAATTTGTGGCTCTTGGGAAAGCTCAGCCTTGTTTTAAATGTTTTTTAACTAGTTGATCATATTGCTTTTTATGTTCTTTTAGAACTTTAGCTATTTGAATTAATTGATCAACTTTGCCACTTTCGCTACCAAAAACTAAATATTTAATTCCTTTTTTAGACAATTTTAGCACACTTTCTCGTGCAAAAATATGAGCAGCTTGAGACGAAATATTCATTTTTAGTTTAAGAAATTTATCGACCCCATATTTTTTAGCATTTTTTTTCCGTTTATGTCAAGACATACAAAGATATTCACCACGTTGTGAAAATTTGTGAGACATAGCTACATAAATTTTGCTATTTGGGAACTTTTGTTTTACCAAATTTAATTGATGAATGTGGCCATTATGAAAAGGATTGTATTCTGCAACAATACCAATTTTAGTTTTATTCATTGTTCAAATTTTTATAAAAAATTAGCTTGAGCTAATTTTACATACGAATATTTCCGGCGGTACGTGGGTATGGAATAACATCTCTAATATTTTCTGCACCTGTTACATACATGACTAATCTTTCAAATCCAATACCAAATCCAGCCGAGCTAACATTCCCAAATCTTCTAAGATCTAAATATCATTTAAGATCTTCTTTATTAATTCCTAATTCATCAATTCGAGCAGTGAGTTTTTCAATATCATTTTCTCTTTGACTTCCACCTACAAGTTCTCCAACTCCAGGTACTAACAAGTCAAATGAAGCAACGGTTTTTCCGTCATCATTTTGTTTCATATAAAAGGCTTTAAATTCTTTAGGAAAGTTAATAACTGCAATAGGAGCTTTATAAACTACTTCAGTTAGATATTTTTCATGTTCAGTTGCTAAGTCTAAACCAAATTTAATATCTTGATTTTCAAATCTTTGCTTAACTTGTGCTAATTGGTTAATTGCATCAGTATATTCAACAATTTTTAAAGGTGTATTAAGGAATTCGTTAATCCTTGATAGTAAGTTATTATCAAGATTATCGTTAAGGTATTGCATTTCATCTTTATGCTTGAAAATTGTGTTGCGAATTACCACTTTCAGTAAATCATCAGCTAGAGTAATATCATCATAAAGGTTATAAAAAGCAACTTCAGGTTCAATCATTCAAAACTCAGCTAAATGGCGTTTAGTGTTTGATTTTTCAGCTCTAAAAGTTGGAGCAAAAGTGTAAATTTTTTGCATCCCAAGAGCAGCAGATTCACCATGTAATTGACCGGTTACTCCTAAAGTGGCTTTTTTATCTTTGCCAAAAAATGGATCTTTATCTGTATCATCAACACTAAAGGTTTCTCCAGCTCCTTCTCCGTCATTACTGGTAATGATTGGAGAATTCATATAATAAAAATCTCTTTGCATAAAGTAACGATGAACTTCATGCGCTAAAGTTGAACGAATAAGCATAATTGCTCGGAGTAAATTTGTTCGGTGCCTTAAGTGCGGTAGTTCTCTAAGAGTTTCAAGTTTAATTTCTTGATTTTGAATTGGGTAATCTTCATGTGCAATTGAATATGAAAGTATTTGAGTTGCTTCTAATTCAATAGGTTGTTTAGCTTGTGGAGTTTCTTTTAAAATACCTTTTACAACTAAACCTGAACCATTTTTAAGTTTATCAAGCAGCTCAAAATCAAATGATTGATCCTTAAATATCACTTGCATTGATTTAATGGTTGATCCATCATTAATTGAAAGAAATCTAACTTTTTTATTTCCGCGATTTGAAACAACCCAACCTTTAATAATGTATTCTTTTTGATCAAAATATGCAGGTTTATGTAATATTTTTTTTACTGAATGCATTCTACTTCCTTTATTTTTTATAGATTCTAAATTATATTTTATTAATTATTTTTAGTTAAAACAATAAAATCACCAATTGGCTCAAAACCAATTTTTTCGTACAATTTTATAGCATTTAAGTTATTTGAAAATAAAATAGGAGTTTTATTAATTTTTATAATATCGTGACATAAATTAATTATACAATCAAAAGCATAACCTTTATGACGAGCACTTGGAATGGTAAAGATTCGTCCAAGCATAATTGCTGAATTAGTCACTGCTGAAGAAGCAGCGTGAGATAATACATGATCTTTTTGCTTAATTATATACCCAAAATATGAACCAATATTATATGCTTGCTCTAAATATTGCTCATTATACATTTGGTCACCAAACCCTTTAAACTCGTCAATTTTTTTGAACTCTTGCACAATTAAATTAATATCAGTAAATTTAATCTTAAGCGATTTTAAATTGACATCTTGATATTTTTGTTTGAATTTTTCAATATTTAATTTCATAAATGTTTCGGTATAAATTGTGTAATCAAAACCAAATTCTTTAAGAATGTTGACTAGAATTTCTGGTTTTATTCCAACAAGCAAAATATTAGCAACATTATGAGATTTAACAATTTTGATAAAAGATTGCTTATCAAAATGTTCATCTTTTAGAAAAATCACCAAATTTCCATAAAAATAAAGGATCACATCTTGGATTTGATCTTCATTTATATAAGTAAAAATGGAATTATTTTCAGATAGACCAAAATTTTCTATATCAGATATTAAGAAGGTATTTAAGAATGTTTTATTTTGATATAAAAAATCCAATATCTCCTGTTTTTGTGTATTTTGGGCAAGGATGAATTTTCTCATTATTTAATTATAACGATTTTTATTTCTCTTTAAAAAGTAAATAAAAAATGGAACAAATATGAAAAAGCATGCGATTTTCATATTTATAACGTGAAAACTTTATAATTATTATGAGATCCACTAGTTGATCTCCTCTTTTGAAAGAAAGAGTACTCGCTTAATATTTTCTGACATACTTATTTTATTATTTACTTAATTGTTTCTATCTGAAACCATCAATATTATAGATTTTAATACATAAGACTTTCATCTCTCTCGTTTTTCTCTTATATAATATTATCTATACTTTTTTATATGTTTTAGGAAATGCAATTCTATGCATTTCCTTTTTATTAAATTTTTTAAAAGAAAAACACCTTTCGGTGTTTTGTAGGATCACTAAAATGAAATGGAGCGAGTGAAGGGAATCGAACCCTCATAGTCAGCTTGGAAGGCTGAAGTTCTGCCATTAAACTACACTCGCATTTAAATGGTTGCTTTATAATTATAATACAAAAAAACAAAAGTCAACATTTTTTATGATTTTTTATAAAAATCAAAAAGCAATAAAACACACCCAGTTGAATAGTAAATATTTAAATATAATTTAATTATGAGTCTTTTTAAATTACATGCAAATTATAAACCAAGTGGAGATCAACCCAAAGCAATTAATGAAATTACCCAAGGAATTAAAGAAGGGCTAAAAGAACAAGTACTTTTAGGGGTTACTGGTTCGGGGAAAACTTATACTATTGCTAATGTAATTAAAAATTTTGACAAACCAGTTTTAATTTTAAGTCACACTAAAACATTAGCTTCACAACTTTATAGTGAGCTTAAAACTTTCTTTCCCGAAAATGCTGTGGAATATTTTATCTCTTATTTTGATTATTATCGTCCTGAAGCTTACATGGCTAAAACAGATACATATATTGAAAAAGATTCAAAGACTAATGAGCAAATTGAAATTTTGCGCTTAAGTACAATTAACTCGATTTTAACGCGTAAAGATACTATTGTTGTAGCGTCAGTAAGTGCTATTTATGGTGCTTTAAATCCTGAGATTTATAAAGATTCTTTTTATCGTTTTTATGTTGGGCAACCAATTTCAATTAAAGAATTCATTTATCATTTAGTTCAAATTAAATATGAACGAAATGATTTTGAGCAAGTTCCTGGAAAATTCACAGTTAAAGGAGACCTTATCTTTGTTCGGCCTGCCGATTCAGAAGAAAGCTGTGTTCGAATTTCGTTTTTTGGAGATGAGATCGAAGAAATCTCGTTAGTTGATCCATTGACCAAAAATGTGCTGAAAAAAGTATCGATATATACATTATCACCTGGGAATGCTTATGCTACTTCAAATTCAGTTTATGACACCATCATTCCATTAATCGAAAAAGAATTGCAAGAACAAATTAGTAATTTTACTGATCAAGGCAAAATTCTTGAAGCAACTCGCATTAGTCAGAGAGTTAAAAATGATATTGATGATATGCGTGAATTTGGAATGTGCAAAGGAATTGAAAACTATTCAATGTATCTTGACCAAAGAACTTTTGGACAACGTCCGTACACAATTTTAGACTACTTTCCAAAAGAATCACTCATGTTTATTGATGAATCACATATGTTTGTTCCACAATTACACACTATGTATTCGGGAGATCGCTCTAGAAAAGAAAGTTTGGTCAATTATGGTTTTAGATTACCGAGCGCTTTAGAAAATAGACCTTTACGCTTTGATGAATGAGAAAATAATTTTGATTTTCATAAAGTCTTTATTTCAGCAACTCCAGGCGATTATGAGTTAGATAAAACTCAAGGAGTGGTCACACGTTTATACGTTCGGCCAACCGGCCTTGTTGATCCAGAAATAATTATTAAACCAGCAAAAAATCAAATGGAAGATATTTTTAACACTCTAATCAAACAGCGTGAAAATAATGACAAAACAATTATTTTAACACTAACCAAGAAATCTTCAGAGGAATTATCGCTATATTTATCTGAAAGGGGAATTAAAGCTGCTTATATTCACAGTGAATACAATACCTTTGAACGGAACGAAATTTTACGTAAATTAAGAAAAGGAATTTACGAAACGGTTATTGGAATTAATTTACTTAGAG
Organism: Mycoplasma sp. 1578d; assembly: GCF_024582695.1. NCBI lineage: Bacteria > Bacillati > Mycoplasmatota > Mollicutes > Mycoplasmatales > Mycoplasmataceae > Mycoplasma > Mycoplasma sp. 1578d. Next base: position 830,108 of record NZ_CP102081.1, on the reverse strand, counting down.
AAGGAATTGACCTTCCTGAAGTATCTAAAGTTATTGTTTTAGATGCTGATAAAGAAGGGTTTACTCGTAATTATCGTTCATTAATCCAAATTACCGGTCGTGCCGCTAGAAACAGTAAAGGTCAAGCCATTTTTTATGCAGATAAAATTACTAAAAGTATGCAAATTTGCATTGATGACAATAAAGAAAAAAGAGCAATGCAACTAGCTTATAATAAAGAACATAATATTGTTCCAAAAACCATTATCAAAGCAATACCCGAACCAATTCAAGGACATGATATCATGAATGCTGTTGAAGCCATTCTCCACAAAAAACAGAAGAAATCATCTTCAAGCAAAGTTGGCAAAAAAGACAAAGATGCAGTTATTAATGAACTCAAAAAACAAATGAATCAAGCAGCTCAATCGCTTGATTATGAGAGAGCAATTGAATTAAGAGATCTTATTTTAGAACTTCAAACTCAAGATAAATAATATAAATTAAATAGATAACATGACATATACATATAAACAAATACAGAAAAATACAGATTTAATATTGATCCAAACTATTGATGTTGTTTGAATTTACAATGCTTTTCGTAAAATTTTACTTAAGCTTGAATTATCAGATAAAGAACTATATCATTATTTAACTTTTTCACTATTTAAGCGAAATGACACATTCACTGAAAACATTCAAAAATTTGTTGTTGCATTGGGTTATTTATTAGTCTCAAAAGCAAAAGACAATAAATTTGTTAAAATTAAAAATAATTTAACCAATTTCCACATTATTAGCTTTAATAATGTCTTAGCAAATGAGCAGATATCTCAGGATTTATATCAAGTCGCTAAAGAATTGTTTTCATTTATTAATTTAGACGGTAGTGCTAGAGATTTAGTTTCACTTGTACAGGATTTTGATTTATTTACAAAAGAGCAAATTTTAGAAATAGAGAAAATTACATTAATTTTTACATCCAGTTAATGGTTGTGATTTACCTAGCTAAGAGGAAAAATGTCGCAAAAAAATCAAATTATTATTAAAGGAGCACGAGAAAATAATCTTAAAAATATTTCTCTAACACTTCCTAAAAATAAATTAATTGTTTTTACCGGATTAAGCGGTTCTGGAAAGAGTTCGCTTGCTTTTAATACAATTTATGAGGAAGGACGTCGCAGATATGTGGATAGCTTGAGTAGCTATGCACGTATGTTTTTGGGCGGAACTAAAAAACCTGATGTTGAATCAATTGAAGGATTAAGTCCTTCAATTTCAATAGAGCAAAAAACAACTGTTAACAATCCTCGTTCAACTGTAGGAACAGTCACTGAAATATATGATTATTTTCGTCTTTTATTTGCACGAATTGGGAAGGCTTTTTGTCCAAATCATAATATAAAAATTACTTCACAAAGTTCAAAAGATATTATTAATTCAATTTATCAACAGCCACAAAATTCGCTATTAGCAATCTATTCTCCTTTGATTGAAGGTGAAAAAGGGACTCATCAAAATTTGCTTGAAAAACTTAAAAAAGAAGGTTTTTTAAGAGTTAAGATCGATGGACAAATGTATTCACTTGAAGATACAATTTCTCTAGATAAAAATGTTCGTCACGTAATTGATTTAGTTATTGATAGAGTCAGTTTAAAAGAAGAAAACAGAAATAGAATTGCTGAAGCAGTAGATATTGCTTGCGATCGTTCGGGTGGAATTGTTAAGGTTGAAAATGTTGAAACACAAGAAATTTTAATTTTTTCAAAAAATCATGCATGTATTTACAAAGATTTTAATATTTCGAAAATAGAAACTAGACTTTTTTCCTTCAATTCTCCATATGGAATGTGTCAAAATTGCAAAGGGATTGGAGTTGAATTTAAAGCAGATTGAAACGCTTTAGTCCCTGAACCTTGAAGAAGTATTTCTTTAGGTGGAATTAAATATTTTGAAAACACAGTTAATACACTCAATTTAGAATGACAAGAATTTGAAGTTTTATTAAATCATTACGGAATTGATAAAGATACTCCGATTGATGAAATTCCAGATAATTTAATTAGATATGTAAAATACGGTTCTGATGAAATCATTGAATTCGATCTCACTTCAAGTGGCGGGACTCATCGTAGATATAAAAAGAAAATTCTTGGAATTTTAGATAAAGTTGAGCAATTTTATTACAACACAAGCAGTGATGCAATTAGAGATTGACTTAAAAGATACATGGGTTCATTTGAATGCCATATTTGCAAAGGTTCTCGTTTAAATCCTGATGCCCTTTCGGTTAAATTAGGAAATAAGAATATTTATCAATTTACTCAAATGTCAATTGAGGATTCTTTAGATTTTATCGAAAAACTTAAAGACACATTTAATGAGAATGAACAACAAATTTCTAAAATTATTATTAAAGAAATTATTGATCGATTAACTTTTTTAAAAAATGTTGGATTAGAATATTTAACCTTAAATCGAAACGCCGAAACTCTTTCAGGAGGCGAATCGCAAAGAATCCGTTTAGCAACCCAAATCGGTTCAAATTTAACTGGAGTTTTATATGTTTTAGACGAACCTTCAATTGGTCTTCACCAAAAAGATAATTTAAAATTAATCGAAACCTTGCGAAAAATGGTTGATTTAGGAAACACATTAATTGTAGTTGAGCATGATGAAGAAACAATTTTAGAATCAGATCACATTGTTGATATTGGTCCAGCTGCTGGGGATAATGGCGGCGAAGTTGTTGCTTCAGGTGATTTGGAAACAATTATTAACAATAAAAATTCAATTACCGGGAAGTACCTTTCAGGTGAATGAAAAATTGAAATTCCTAAATTTAGAAGAAGCGGAAACGGAAAAATAATCACAATTAATGGAGCTAAAGAGAATAATTTAAAAAACATTTCCGTGACCATTCCGCTTGGTAAATTAGTTGCCGTTACTGGAGTAAGTGGTTCTGGGAAAAGTACCTTAGTTAACGAAATATTAGTCCGTGGTATTCAATATTCTTTAGGATTAGCTGAAGGACATAATCATAAAAAAGCTCTATTTAGTTCGATTAAGGGGCTTGAAAATATTGACAAAATTGTTCCCGTATCGCAAAGCCCAATCGGAAGAACGCCGCGCTCAAACCCTGCAACTTATACTGGGATCTTTGATGATATTAGAGATATTTATGCAAGTGTCAAAGAATCGCAAATTCGAGGTTATTCAAAAGGAAGATTTAGTTTTAACGTGTCAGGAGGACGTTGTGATAAATGTTCTGGAGACGGATTTATTAAAATTGAAATGCATTTCCTTCCTGATGTTTATGTTGCTTGTGATGATTGTGATGGAAAAAGATATAATCGTGAAACTTTAGAAATTAAATATCGCAATAAAACGATTGCAGATGTTTTAGATATGACTGTTGATTATGCTTTGCAATTCTTTGAATCTAAAAACAAAATTGTCGAAAAACTACAAATTCTGCAAGATGTTGGTTTAGGTTATATTAAATTAGGTCAAATGTCAACTACTTTATCAGGTGGAGAAGCACAACGGGTAAAGTTAGCAACTTACTTACAGAAAAAACCAACTGGGAAAACATTATATGTCTTAGATGAACCCACCACTGGGCTACATACTCATGATGTTAAAAAACTCATTAACATTCTTAATCGCATTGTTGATAATGGAGATTCAGTTTTAGTTATTGAACATAATTTAGATGTAATTAAGAGTGCTGATCATATTATTGATTTAGGACCTGATGGTGGAATTAAAGGTGGTAAAGTCATTGCCACTGGGACACCTGAACAAATTTGCTCTTCGAATATATCTTATACAGCAGAGTTCTTGCGTAAAATTATCAAAAATGCACATTAAAAGGTATAATTAAGATTAATAAAAAGGATAAAAATGCCAAAAAAAATGTACGCAAACGATATTATTACGTTTTTTGAGCTCAAAGTCATTAATAATGATACTGAATTAAATAATCAAGAAATCCTTTCCCCTGCAATTAAAAGAGTAGGTTTAGAATTAGCTGAAAATACCGGAAGCGACCGGTTAAAAAGCAACATCATTGCTTGAGGAACAAGTGAGAGCAAGTGGTTTGAGTGAGTTGGAACCGAACGAACTCAAAAATCATTACATCATGTTTTTTCTTTTTTACCCCCACTGGTGATTTTATCTAAAGGAGTTAGTTTAGAAAATGTGCGATTAATTAAGGAAATTGCTTCTCAATACAAAGTTCCTGTCGTTCATAGTGATTATTTATCTAGTTCATATCTAACCACAAGTATTGGGACTTATTTAAATAACCATTTTGCTGAAGTTGTTCAAGTGCATGGTTGTTTAATGATGATTGGTGGGACTGGAGTGTTAATTGTTGGACCGAGCGGAAGCGGGAAAAGCGAAGCAGCTTTAGAATTAATTCAAAAAGGACACATTTTTATATCTGATGATGCTGTTTTGATCAAGGATTTAGGAAATCGTTTTGTTGGACTTTCACCAAAAATCACTAAAGATTTTCTTGAGATTAGGGGAGTCGGTTTAATTGATATTAAATACACATATGGAGTACGTGCAGTTGCTTCACAAACCCCGATTCATCTAGTGGTCGAATTGGTTAAAAAAGAAGAACAAAATAAACTTGATCGTTTAGGACTGGATTTTTTAAAATATCCAATTATGGGTCGTTCAATTAAGAAAATCCAAATTCCTACAAAAGAAGGGGGCTCAGTTGCTTCGCTTATTGAATCAGCTGTGAGTGCTTATCTGGCAAGACACGACGGCTTAAATGCTATTGAAAAAATTGAAAAAAGGAGGTTAAGCGATGAATGATAAAGTTAGCATGATTCTAATCCCATTTAAAGAGGGCGATCCGGGCATTTTATTTAATATTGGCTCATTTCCTGTACGGGCTTATTCAGTACTCTTAATGATTGGAATTATTGCATCCATTCTTACCGTTTTATTCTTTTGATTGCGCGAAAACTACAAATTAGATATTTTAATGACTCTAATTATCATTATTGTTCCACTTTCAATTGTAGGAGCAAGATTAGGATATGTTTTTGAAGCACTTATTTACGATCCCGATCCGTTTAAGGATTCGCATTGGTACGCCGCCTGGGACGGTGGATTATCCATTCAAGGTGGAGTTATTTTAGGAGCATGTAGCGGATTAATTTATGGTTGATATAAACGTGATGTAGTTGACTTTCGTAAAATCTTAAGTTTCATTATTCCGACAATCTTAATTGGACAATTCGTGGGAAGATGAGGAAACTTTACTAACCATGAAGTGTACGGAAAAATTGATTGAGATGGATCAGCAGTTAAGGTTTGAGGAAGTGTTATTGCTAATAATATGTTCATTTCAGATCAATACTCAGCTAAATTAGGACTCAATGGGGCTTATCGTTATCCACTCTTCTTATATGAAGCATTAGCGAATTTATTTGCTTATCTTGTGATTGTGTGAATTTTCAATTTATTTGGATTATTCAAACCAGGTACTCATGCTGGAATGTACTTTCTTTGATACGGATTGGTTCGTTATAGCATGGAACCACTTCGTCAAGAAGCGTTTAGTCTTTATTCAAATGTAGCACTTGTATTTATTTTCTTTGGGGCCTTTTGAATTATTTACTTCCAATTCATTTCAAAGGTTGAATATATAGTTACTAAAGAAAAATACAGATATGTATACACTTATAAAGATGAATTAAAATATCAAAAATATGTTGCTAAAACATCACCTAAAGCAGCAATTAATTGATTAAAAACCAAACTAACTGCAAATGAAATTTAAGGAGAACTTATAATGGATAATACAAAATATGATTTAATAATCATCGGGAGTGGACCAGCTGGATTAAACGCAGCTCTTTATGCATCAAGAGCAAACTTAAAAGTTGCTTTTATTGAAAAAGGAGCACCTGGTGGAAAGCTTTCAGCAACTAGTAAAATTGAAAATTGAATAGGAACCGAACTCACTGAAGGATGACAACTTGCGACCACATTTTTTGAACATGCCAAAAAATATGGTGCTGAATATATTTATGGAGATGTGGAAAAAATTATTTCACACTCAGACTTAGATAAAGAAATTATTACTGCTAAAGGAAAAAGCTATCGCTCAAAAACCGTGTTAATTGCTTCGGGAATGAAAAATAGAATCCCTACTTTTATTGAAAATTGTGAAAAACTAATCGATCGTGGAGTAAGTTTTTGTGCGATTTGTGACGGACCGCTTTACAAAGGGCTTCCTTCAATTGTACTTGGTGGTGGAAATTCAGCGGTGGAAGAAGCCACTTATCTTTCAAAAATTGCCTCACATGTTTATTTAGTGGTTAAAGATGATTTCTTTAACGCAGAAAAAAAACTTGTTGATGAATTGCTTAAAATTCCAAATATTGAAGTCTTTATGAAATCACAAATTGTTTCATTACTTGGAGAAAACAAACTTGAAGGAGCGATAGTTAAAAAGGACGATGGAACACTTGTGACTTTACAAGTAAGCTCATTTTTCCCATATATTGGATTAATTCCTGTCGCTGATTTTGCTAAAGATTTTGATATTTTCGATCAAAGAGGATTTATTGTTACTGACGAAGAAATGCAAACTTCAGTAAAAGGGATTTTTGCTGCTGGAGATATTCGAAGCAAAGAAATTCGCCAGATTGTAACTGCAGCTTCAGACGGAGCCATTGCTGCTAAAAAGATTTCAGATTTAATTAATGCAAATTTAGGTTAATTATTTAGACAAAAAACATTTGCCAAAAAGCAAATGTTTTTTATGCTTTCAGAATTGAGTTCTTTTCTTTTTTTGTTCTTTAATTCATCGTTATTATTCCATTATATATACTTGCTTGGTCAAATTTTTATCAAAAACTAAAAAGCTTATTTATGTGGAAATATTCCACAAAATAAGCTTTTTATAAGCGTATCACCCTTTAAATTGTGTATTTTAGTAAAATTTAAATATGAAGATAAGAAATTTAAAATGGTTATTTTTAACGACTCCACTAATAAGTGTAGTGAGTGTTGCATGTAATAATGTTCAAATACAAAAACAAGAACGCAAATGAGGAGAATTATTTTTTGCTCAAAATTATAGTAATCGTTTATCATATGTCGAAGAAGCAAATAATGCTCAATTTTTAGCTCCTTTTGAACCAAAAAATAAGTCTAATACAATTTATCAATTAACTGTATATTCATTTGCTGATGGGAATAATGATGGAATTGGTGATTTTATCGGATTAAAAAATAATTTAGATTATTTTGTTAATTTAGGAATTAATACTCTTTATCTTTCACCAATTCATCCTTCTAGTTCATATCACGGCTATGACGTGATTGATTATTTAGGAGTTGCTCCTGAACTTGGTGGAGAGCAAGCTTTTAAAGATTTTTTAATTCAAGCACATAAAAGGGGCATAAAAGTTGTTCTTGACTTAGTATTTAATCATACATCATACGAACATCCTTGGTTCCAAAAAGCTCTTCAAGGAGATAAAAAATACCAGGATTATTACTATTTCTTACCTGATAATGTTGACGAAAATACTCCAGGTTTAGGGATTGATAATGATTGAATTAGAGGTATTTTTCAAAATTTGAAAAACAAAAACGCAACTAACAAGAAGTATGTAGCTGAATTTTGAGCTGGAATGCCAGATTTAAATTTAAATAATCCAAAGGTGATTAAAGAAATTGAATCAGTGCAAAAATACTGATCCAAACTTGGGGTTGATGGATTTAGATATGATGCTTTTTATCATTTCTTTGATAGTAAAAATCCATATAAAGATAAAAGTAACGGAAATAACAAAATTAATAAAATTTTTGCACAACTACGTAAATCTAGCGAACAAGCTTATAATGATAAACGAAAACGCTCAAATAACACTCCATTAATGTTTGGAGAATGATGAAAAACACCAGCTGAATCATTGAGTTATACAAATGTACAATTTATAGGCTTAGACAGTGTGATTGATGGTTCCCATTGAAAATTCCAAAGTAATGTTGGAATTGATTATTTACAAGAAAAAGGAATCCTTGAGCAAATGGTACAAAACAAATCCACCTGAATGCCTTTTTTGGATAATCATGATGTTGAAAGGTGAATTAATTCAGTTCGTCTAGCGAATAATTTTACTAAAAGAAACATTTTTAGAGATGATCCGTTAAATGAAAATGATATTTCTATGTTGCAATATGCCTTAACTAGTTTATTGTCTCGAGCTGGAAGTCCAATTTTATACGACGGAATGGAATTAAATATGCATGGAGGGCCTAAATCTAAAGGTGATAACTTAGTTAGGGAGGCTTTTCCGTGAAAAGATAATAATAAACAAGTTAATTTCTATGAACAACGCTCAGGAGAATCGAGCAGTAAAATTTTCCTAAACCTCTCAAAAAATGAGCAAAAAATCGAAGATGCAATTAAGGATGCTAATTCAACTTATTCACTTGTAGCTAAATTGAACAAAATTCGTAATGATTATGATTATGTCACCAGTCAAAATCCAAATAGTGTTGCAAATCCACAAGATTTAATTTTTCCTAAGACACTTAAAGGATTGATTGTTTCAAGTAATATGAGTTTACGCACCAATGGGCAAGGTGAGTATTTGTTGTATGTTTTTGATTGAGGTAAAAATAAATCAGAATTTAAATTGAAAGACAATGTATCTATCCAAGATATTTTACTTTCTAAAAATGTGATTGTTGACAAAGCAACAAAACAAGTTAAAACTAATGGAGTTGGACCACTTTTAGTAATGAAACTAAAAGTAGTTGAATAGTCAAGCATTTAACCAGATAATGTGGAAAAATTTCCTTTTTACAAAGGGAATTTTTATAATTAAATTAGGACTAAAAACACATTTTTAAAGAAAGAGAGAAAAAATGTTTAAGAAAAAATTATTGCTTCAATCTACCTTATTGCTTAGTACATTAAGTGGGGTTGGAACTTTAGCGATTTCTTGTGGTTACAATGGAAACCCAGGTTCAGCAACAACTAATGTTAATGATAACAAAGAAATCATTATTGCTGTGGATGGGGCTCAACAAACTTTTTACAATAAAGTGATTGAACTGTTCAACAAATCAGAAAGTTACAAAGAGGGTTATAGAATTAAACCAATTAGTAAATCAGTTTGAGACGCATTTGTAACCACTGTTGGAATTACTGATTCATCAGTTCCTGATATTTTTTATGCACCTCAAGATCGGGTAACTGAACTAGCAGTAAATAAATCAGTAGTTGAACTTGACAAGTTTGATCCAAAATTACTTGATGAAGTTGCTCAAATAATTAAAGCTACGCCGGAAGAAAAAGAAAATCTTAAAGAATTTGGAAGAATTACTGGACTTACTCAAAAAGATGGTGAGCGTAAATTAATTGGGAAACTTTTTGGACTTAGACATAATGTAGAAGGAATTATTTTAGCTTCAACTAAAACCAAGGATGAAGCATTGAAAGATCTTAATGACCCAAATTTTGATAGCTTAGAAGAGTTAGTGAAAGCCGGAAAAGCTATTGTTCGTTTACAAGACTTTTGGTATGGAAATGGGATCTTTGGTGGACTTTTTAAACAATTGCAAGAGACAAAACCAGAACTTAAGAATGTTGACTTAATGGGACAATTTTTATATGCAAAAGGTTCAAGTATTATTTCAGGTTTTGAAGAAAATAGTGAATATTATCAATACTTTAAACAAGGTGTGGATATTGCTGCGAGACTTTACTTTCCAGTTTATGAAGCAGCTTACTTATTAACTCCAAAGCAATTTAAAGATTCAGTATGAGCTAAAAGAGGAATGTCGCAAGAAGACCTTAAAGCTGTACTTATTAGTGATGTTACTCAGCTACAAAACAAGATTTTTGAACTTATGAAAAATGGTTCAATTGAATATGCAGTTATCGTGACTGGTGATTTACAAGTTGCTGAAAATGCCGGTGGTGCAAAGAGTTTCTTCAACATTAGCAATACAGTTGATGGAGTTGAGTACAGACAAGCGTTAGGTGCATGAAATTATTTAGTTAATTTAAGAAATGCTAATGCTTCTCCTGGGCGTAGAAAAGCAATTTCACAAGTTATTAAAACAATCTTTGAACCTGAAGCTAATTATGAATACTTTAAGGCCGATTCAAAAGTTGAATTTACAGCAGCATCTCAAGCTGAAATCAAAAAGAAAGTCACTGAAAATTCAGCAACAACAGCTAAAAAATATACAGATTTTTACAAAAGTTTAGGATACAGCTCCCACGAAGATTTACTTAAAGCACAATCCAAAAACTTAGAATTATTTAACAATCTTAAAAAAACGCCTTTTTATGAGTGAGAAATTAACAAAGCCGATAATCCATTAGATAATGCAAATTTACTTAAACCAGAATATTTTGTAGGTAGTGCTGGAAAAATACAATCTCTTGCTCAAGTTACAAACACTGATTTAGATAAATTTACAAAAACTCTTCAAGATGAAATCGCACTTAAAAACGCATTAGCAACAATGTTTAGTAAGAAATTAAGTGAATTTAAATTTGGAGAATCTCAAAATTTAATTAAAGATAATATTATCAAGCAAGATGTTTACGATAAATATCCACAATTAAAGGAAGGAGATGGATGAAGCTTAAGAAAAATTGAAAAACACATTTTTGGAGCTAATGGCGATAATGTTAGCGAAAAATCAGAACTTGTAAATAAAATTATTTCAGCCTTAGCGAACAATTCACTTGAAAACTTATACAAAGAAGTTGAAGATAGAGCTCTTACATTTGTTAAAGAAGTTGCACTTAAGCCTGCAAGTGATGATCTAATTAAACAAGCTGTTAAATTATATTTTAACGAATATGTTAACCAAGCTCGCTGAGAACATTTTGTTTCTCTGCGAGTAAAAGAGCAAGAAAAATCACTTCCTGAAGGAATAACTATTGAGAAAATTTCAACTGAAGTTAATGAATTTCTTAAAACCTTAAGCTTTGATAAGTTACTTGAAGTACTTGCGTCCAAAACCCCAATTAAAGATGGCGGATTAGGACAAATTAGATTCCAAGATAATCGAATTGACCATTCAAACCCTGTTTTAGGAAATGATATTTGAACCAATTGAAATCAACAAACTTTTGGAAACGTTACCTTTTTAGATAGTCTTGCACATGAAAGCGGCAATAAAGACCTACAATGATTCCAAAATAAAGTTATGAATCATCTCAGTGAAAGATGAAAAGCTACAACAAGTGCACTTAACAATCAACCAGGAAGCTCAACAATAATTAATTTTGACAAGTAATTTTCAAAAGCATCTCAAAAAAGAGATGCTTTTTATCAATCAAAAGATAAAAAAGATCATTTAAGTTGCCAATTCTTTAGTTGACTAGTCAAGTCTAAGTGCAGAAAATTCTGGAAAAATGTGGAAATTATTCCAATAAGAATGCGATAAATTTATAATTTATATAGGTTATGAAAAATTTTAAGCGGAAAATAAGAGTGGAAAAAATTCCACTTAAAAAGAAACTGCGTTTTTTATTATTAGGAAAAAGACCTTTAGAGCGCAAATACGCTCCCAAAATCATTGAATATCTTTTTATTCTTTTTGCTAATTTAATAATTTTTTTCAACCTAATATTATTACTTTATTCTTTATCCAAATACAATTTTGATTTATCTTCAAAAAAGAATTTAGAATCGTTTATAAACGAATTAAAAACTTTTTCAGCTCGTTTAGTGATGATTATCACAACCTTTTCTTTGATTGTAAATATATTCATGACAATACATTTGAGTTATATTTATTCAAAAACTGAAAAAGCTAAATTAATCAATATTTTGTGCATTAGCACTAATATTATTCCATTAATTCCTTTGTCAATTATTTTTGCAATCTGAGGATATATCAAAAACGAAATCGCATTTGAATAAAGAAGAAATGGAGAATGAATGTTCAAAAAGAAATTATTTAAATCAAGCTTGTTAGTAGGTTCGCTTAGTGTGGGATCGCTTGCCATAGGGTGTTCAACAGGATATGGTTCATCAACAAATGCAAAAGCAAATGATAGCAAGGAAATTATTGTCGCTGTAGATGGAGCACAAGAAAGTTTCTACAAGAAAGTTTCTACAAGAAAGTTGTTGAACTCTTTAATAAAACCCAAAGTTACACAGACGGTTACCGAATTAAGACCATAAAGAAAAATGTTTTTGATGCTTTAAATACTACAACAGGAATTACTGATGAGCAAGTTCCTGATATTTTCTATGCACCTCATGATAGAGTTACTGATTTAGCAGTTAGCAACTCAGTTGTTGATCTTAATAAATTTGACCCAAAACTTTTTAAAGAAGTTACAAAAGAACTTGGAGCAACCCAACAAGAAGAAGCGGATATGAGCAAATTTGGTAGCGTAACTGGACTTGTTGGTTCGGAAAATAATCCTAAATTTGAATCAAAACTTTTAGGGATTAGACATAATGTAGAAGGAATTATTTTAGCTTCAACTAAACCTGAAGAAGAAGCTAGAAAAGAACTTAATAACCCAAATTCAGATAGCTTAGAGGAACTTGTAAAAGAAGGAAAAGCAATTATTCGTTTACAAGACTTTTGGTATGGAAACGGAATTTTAGGTGGGGTATTCAACAAACTACAAGAAGAAATACCCGAACTTAAAAATGAAAAAGTAGATTTAATGGATAAGATACTTTATCCAGAAAGTTCTAAGATTGTTTCTGGATATCAAAACATTCCAGAAAACAAATTTTATAAATACTTTAAACAAGCAGTGGATGTAGCAACAAGAGTTTACTTCCCAGTTTATCAAGGAGCTTATTTACTCAATCAAGATGAGTATAAACAAACTAACTGGTTTAAAAGAGGGATTTCACAAGATGATCTTAAAGCCGTATTAACCAGTGATATGAATCAAGTTCAAAACAAAATCTTTGAGTTAATGAAGCAAAGAAAAATTGAATATGCAATCATTGGTACTTGAGATTTACAAACTTCTCAAAATTCAGCTGAAACCCAAAGTTTCTTTAATGTGATTAACACTGTTGATGGGGAAGAATACAGACAAGCTTTAGGTGCTTGAAGCTTTTTGGTTAACCAAAGAAACACAAACTCTTCACCAGGAAGAAGACAAGCCATTTCTCAAATTATTAAAATTGCATTATCGCCTGAACCTAACTTTGAGTACTTTAAAGCTGATTCTAAGGTACAATTTACCGTTAAATCTCAAAATGATATCAAAAATAAAGTTAAAGAGAATACCGAGTCAACTTCAAAACATTACAAAGAATTTTATACAAGTTTAGGATACAAATCACATGATGAATTAATGAAAGTTTTTGCACCAATCCTTGAATTAGCTAATAGCGCAAACAAAACTCCATTCTATCAATGAGAAACTGTTACTGAAGATGAACCACTTAATGATTCAAACGTAATTAAAGGTGAATTTTTCACTGGTGAAAAAGGAGCTATTAGAACATTTGTCGAATTTAAACCTGAATCATTAGCAACTCTTACAGCAAACCTTAAAGATGAAATAGCTTTAAGAAATGCTTTAGCAGCAATGTTTAGTAAAAAAATGAGTCAATTCTCATTCCAAGGAAAATCTTGGTTAATTAAAGATGGCATTATCAAACCAGAAGAATTTGATAAAAAAGCTGATTTAAAAGATGGCGACGGATGACACCTTAGAAAAATCGAAAAAGTTATTTTTGGAGCTAATGGTGATAATAATGATGAAAAAATGGCTGTGGTAAACAAAGTTATTTCAGCTTTAGCGAACAATTCATTAGAAACTCTATACAAAGAAGTCGAAGATAATGCTCTTAAGTTTATTAAAGAAGTAGCTATTACTCCTGCTAGTGATGACGTTATCAAAAAAGCAGCTAGATTGCACTTTAACGAATTTGTAAATCAAGCAGTATGACAAAACTTTGTGGGTGAACAAGTTAAAGAAAAAGAAAAAACCCTTCCTAATGGAGCAACTGTTGCTCAAATTCAAACCGAAGTGAATAACTTCCTTAAAACTTTAAGTTTTGACAAGATATTAGATGTGCTTACCTCACATAAATCAATTAAAGATGGTGGGGTTGGTGAAATTAAATTCCAACCTAACCGGATCGATCATTCAAATCCAATTTTAACAGCTAGTTTATGAGGTAATTGAAATGATCAAACATTTGGAAATGTACAATTCTTGCAAAATATAGCTAAAGAAAACACCAACAAAGATCTACAATGATTCCAAAATAAAATTATGGGAAAATTAACCGAAAGATACGACGAAACTACAAGCACTATCAACAAGCAACCAGGTAGCTCTACATTTATAAAATTTGATAAGAAATAGCAACATAAAACTAAAATTACATTTAGAAAAAAGAGACTTTTATATTCTGCTATCATTTTGTGCAATCATCACAATTTCGTTGATGTTTTGACTTTTATCAACCTTTGTTGATAATGATTTGAGCAAACTTTCTGCAAATGAACTTGACAATATAAAAGTCGCTAAGTTATTGTCTTATATTACCAATTCCTTAGTTATAGTCTTCTTTTGTGCTTATTCTTATTTTTTAAGACATAAAATCAAAGCAGGCTATATCTTTTTTATATTTTGAGCTGTCATTTTTATTGGGATGGCCTTTGTACCGTTTCTGAGTGATTTTGATAAAATAAACACCATGCAAAAGATTTTTGGAAGCTTTAGCTCAATTTTTGCAATCTTACTCAGCATTTTTATGCTGTGATACACCATTAAATTAATCATTAAACGAAAAGTTGCTCGTTACGAAATGATTCAAAACATTAAACATAAAAGGAGGTAAGCTTGGAACAATTAAAACTATATAACTGGTATAACAAAGAATTTGATCCGATTGTCCCACAAAGTGGACAAACGCTAAAAGCATATAAGCATATTGCTAAAGTGAAAATTGAACGTATGTTCAGTTCACTAAAGTTTCAGCAAAAAGTGGAACGAGATTTATTTTTACGTGCTCGTTCAAAACTTGAAGCCAACTTAAAACGTGAATTATCCAGTCATCGAGTCGCTTATATTAATAAAGTTAAAGTTTTAAAAGAATCATATAAAAACTTAAACTTTACTGATACGTATCAAGATTTTGTTAAATTTGAGCTTAATAAAATTATTGCTAAGAAAAAAGAACTCATAGCGTATGTTAAAGATTTCCAAAAATCACTTAAAGATACTGATGATAGTTTAGAAGTTAAAGAGCAATTATTAAAAAAACTACAAGCAGATACCAAGATTGAAGAAGAAAAACTTTTCAAAAAATATCGCTTATTTAAACAAGCTCTCAAACAAAAACAAAATAATTACTTTAATCTTTCTACTCCCAATAATTCAGATATAGTGACTCGTTTATTTGTTGAACATATTAATGAAAAACGGGAATTTCTTCAAAACCAAAAAAGAAAATATTACAGAGAATTTTTAAATCAACAAGATGCTTTGAAAAAAGAATATAAAGTTCAAAGATACAATATCAAGCTTGACTATAAAAAGAGAATTCTACAAGCTGAATATGAGTATAATGAAAAATTTGAACTTAATCGACAAGCAATTTTAGCAAAGAAAGAACAATTTAATCAAGCCATAAATGAGCATAAAAGTCAAATTGTTGATCAAGAACAACACAATATTGCTTTAATGCAAAGTCACAAACAAACAGCTAATGAGCAAATTGCTCAACTCAAAGCTCAATATCAACAAGAGCTTGCTAAAATGGAATACTTTCTTGCTGATTCGCAACAAAAAGACACCATTTACCTAACAAAAACCATTTTAGACCTTCCAGAACTCAATGAACAAAATCTAGATTCATATAAAGCACAATTTACTAATGAACAAAACCTTATGTTCAATGTGATTGTGTCAAAAGTAAGGGGATTTGTTAACAAAAGATATACCAAAAAAATTATCAAACATTTTTACAAAGGACAGTTCTTAATTAAAAAGGGTCAGCTGTTAAAAGCCCACACTTATAATGGTTTATTTGATATTGAATCAGGAAATGCTTATCAAACACTTTCGAGTGATTTGAACAAAACTCGACTTGAATTTTTACTTGAAGAGTGCCAAGCTGCTGGTCAAAAGTCAGTTATGAAGGCAAATAATTTACAAGCTCAAGAGTACGAAAAACTTAAAAAGTCAATTGCTCAAGCTAAAGTAGATTACAAGAACGCTTTAAAAACAATTAAAGAAAAGCTTGCATCTAAAGCAATTTCAAAACAAGCGTATAAAAACTTAAAAATTGAAGCTAAAATTAATTATAAAGAAGCGGTTAATCACACTAAATTAAACAATGAAGTGTCACGGATTAAAAACACTTTATGAACCCTTTATTTCAGACGTAAAGCAGAAATGAAGATTGATAAAAAGATCTTTGAAAGTAAAATCAACGAAGCTCAAAAATCAATCCCCACCGAATGTATTAAACACATTAGAATTTGAGCTTCAATTGTTGGATTTATTCTCCCTGGATTGTCAGAGCTAATCTGATTTAAACAATATGCCAAAGGTGCTATTATGCTCGCCTTTTCAGTACTATTTTACGCAGGATTTGTTCCGTTTTCATTTGGAGCATACTGAGATAAGATTGGTGGAGTCTTTGGACTGATTGACCTAGGAGCTAATATTCGAAACGTCGAATTAGGAATCTTGCCTGATGCTCGTTATTACCTTTTTGGTGGTGTAGTTTCAATTATTCTGCTCGTGTTTACGCTGATTTATTTTACCATTTCAGCAATTGGAGCACGGAGAGTAGCTATTGCACTTCAACACGGACTCAGACCAAGTAAATGATCATCAACTAAACGCTGACTCAACACTAGTGGTTTCCCTTGAATGATCTCATTATTTGGATGAGTGCTGATGCTTTTTGTGGTTGCAACCCCTGTTATTACTTCTATTTTAATTTCCTTTACTGACTTTGGATTCTTACATGATCCAGTAACCCAAAAAGTGTCATGAGTTGGATTGAAACAATGAGGATTATGATGAATTTTTAGAGAGAACCGTCTCATTACCTCGCTTTATAGAGTTATTTCATGAACTATAGTATGAAGCATCTTTTCAACACTATTACCGGTAGTATTAGGAATTGCAATTGCTATTTTAGTCAACAATAACCGTCTTAAAGGGAAAAAGATTTTCCGTTTAATTTACATTATTCCTTGAGCCATTCCAGTCTTTATTACCGTGACTTTCTTTAAAAATTCATTTGCTGGTGGGGATACAGGATATTTCAACGCTATATTCCTAAAACTCGGTCTGATCGAGCGACCAATCAACTGATTATTTGACAATGTGCTTAGAGTTAGAGTGTTAGTAATTCTTATTCAAACATGAATTTCATACGCATGAATCTTTATGCTAGTAACTGGTAATTTACAATCAATACCAAAAGATATTTATGAAGCCGGTTCAATTGACGGGGCCAAAGGTCGACACTTGTTCTGATTCTTGACCATCCCGCAATTACTGGCAATGATTGCACCAATGTTAATTGGACAATTTGTTGGTGCATTTAACAACTTTACTACAATCAGCTTGTTCACTGGTGGTGGTCCAGAATACTTAGATGCAACTGTATTTAAAGAAGGAACCACTGACATTATTATTTCTTGAGTATTTAAAATTGCTCAAGGAGCTATTAAAATTGAAAGTGATCAAGCGTTTGCTGCTGCTCTTACTACTCTTGCTTCATTGATGACTATTGCTGTCTCAGCAAGAGGATTTATTCGAACAATTACAAGGAGAGATTAAGCAATGACTGAATCAAGATTTTTTAAACCAATTCATTCCAGCATTAATACTACTCCCCGTAAGAAACCATTAAAAAGAATTAATTTTAATGAATCGGATACTAAAGCACCAACTCCAATGGAAATCTTGTTCTTATTTATTAACTACTTAGTGCTTATTTTTTGAGCAATTATTATCTTATTTCCAGTATTTTCGCTCATTACCGCATCGTTTAACGTTAACAACCCACGGATTATTGCTATTGTTCCATTTAAGTTTGGACTTGATAATTTTAATTACTTATTCACTTCGCCACGAAGTTTGTTTGGAACTTGATATAAAAACACTCTTTTAATCGCTGGACTAACTATGATTTTTGCAACATCCGGAGTGGCATTAAATGCATATGCATACTCACGCTTTAAGTTTGCCGGTTCTAAATATTCACTGGCAATTATTATGCTCTTACAAATGATTCCAGCAACTTCATCGCTAATTACCTTATTTATTATTGTTAAAATGGGAACTGCACTTGGAGCAAATCCTGTGTACATGCTCATTGTTATTTATACAGGTGGAGCGATTTCATCCAACACTTTTATGCTTAAAAGTTATTTAGATACAGTCTCATCTGAATTAGATGATTCAGGAAAAGTGGATGGATGTACAAACTGAGGATTGTTCTTTAAAATTTTACTTCCAGTAATTAGACCTTCACTAATTATGGTGGCATTATGATCGTTCTTAATTCCGTTTACTGACGTTATCTTACCAAGATTTGTTCTTTTTGAAAACGAAACCAAAACACTAGCTGTTGGATTACTCACTCTGATTGAAACCGAACCAAAACACATTAACTTTGGAGCTTATTTAGCTGGTTCGCTCCTTGCTTCAATTCCAGCGTTTGCACTATTTATGTATTTGCAAAAATTCATTGTTGGAGGACTTTCAGAAGGAGCTGTTAAAGGATAATTATGATTAAAAATATTTTTAAAAAATCGCACGTATCTCAACCAAATGAACATATTGATCCAGAATATAACTTTGAAACAATTGATCTTGATAAAATGATCACTCAATTAGGTGAAATTACCAACACTAACAATGGTGCTCATATTAAGCTAGTTAATTTGTCAAAAAAATATGAAGGAAACGAAAAATACACCCTTAAGGATATTAATTTAGAAATCAAACCAGGTTCATTTTGTATTTTTCTTGGCCCAAGTGGATGTGGTAAAACTACCTTATTAAGAATGATTGCCGGACTTAACTCAATTACTTCAGGAGATTTATTATTCAATAATAAAAGATATAATAACTTACTTCCTAATGAGCGTAATATTGCTATGGTATTCCAATCGTATGCTCTTTATCCACATATGAACGTGTATAACAACATTTCGTTTGGGCTTAGAATTGCTAAAGAACGGAAAGATATCATCGATCGTCGGGTAAAAGATGTTGCTAAAATTCTCAAAATTGAAGATTATTTATATCGTAAACCAAGAGACCTATCTGGAGGTCAAAGACAAAGGGTAGCTATTGGTCGGGCAATTTCGCGGAAACCTTTGGTCTTTTTAATGGACGAACCACTTTCAAACCTTGATGCTAAATTACGTGAAAGCATGAGGAGAGAAATTGTTTCTATTCATAGATTGCTCAAAACCACTAGTATTTACGTTACTCACGATCAACTTGAAGCTATGACTATGGGTGATCAAATTGTTGTCTTTAACGATGGTTCAATTCAACAAAGCGGAAACGGAAGAGAACTTTACTTTAAACCAGCTAATTTATTCGTAGCTAAATTTATCGGTTCACCAACTATGAACACATTTGACGCAATTTTTGAAAATGGTAAACTAGTTTCAAGTGATAAAAGTTTAAGCATTGAAATTAATCCTCAAACTGCTTCATTACTGCACCCTGACCAAGAACTTGTGGTCGGATTTAGAAGTGAAGATATTAAAATTTCGTCAATCCATGAGCAAAACAGCACTCAAGCAATTGTTTTTAACATTGAGCTAATTGGTAAAGATCAATTAATTTTAGCTAAAATTAATGAAACACTAGAGTTTATTATTACTGCACCAAACAACGAAGAGTATGAACTTTATCAAAAAATCCAACTCAAATTTGATAATTCTCGTGTCCATATTTTTGATAAAGTTACTCAGAAAAGAATTAACTAATGAATTGATTTGTTAACTACCAACAACGGAAAATTTTAGTGTTAATTTCACTTATTTTTGGTGTGGTTGTTCTAATTTTGCTTGGATTGTTAATTAGCAAATTTTATGGTCGAATTACATTTGAACGAGAGTGATTAACTGAACGATTAAAAGATGAACTAAAGGATAAAAGTCAAGCTGAATTTGCTACAATTTTAGATCAACGTTCAACTAGTTTTCAACTTAAAACCATCTTTTTAGTATTAGTTTCAATTGCTATTAGTTCTCTTTTAATTAGTGTGTTCTTATCAAGTCTTGCTTTATACGGACTATTTAGCAATCGTTTTAATGGAAATAAAATCATTAGATATAATGTTTGATTTGTACTTATTGCATTTGTGATGATCTTCTTTATTGTTGCGCTCCAACCAATTGAGCTTACCATTGCTCGAACAGTTAATATTAGTGGAAGAAATGTTAATATTACCCAATCTAGCGACCGGATCAATTATTCACTTGCATGAGCTTCAATGTTTATTTCCTTTGCAATAATGATTATTTTAATTAATTCACGCTTAAAATATGGGTTTTTAAGCAAAGACATTATTTTAAAACGCAAATTCAAACCAATTGCATAAACATAAAAACCACAAAAAACGAACAAAATGAATTTGTTCGTTTTTAAATAATAGTAATTTAGTTAGAATTAATTCGATCGATTTCGACCGAATTAAAATAAAGTATAATTTATTTATAATCAAGAAAAGCAGTTATTAAACCTAGTAATATTACAATTGTATGCTTTTAGGTTTAATAATCTTTTTATTTATTTTTTACCAAAAGACACAAAATAAGGAACAAAATGAAGGAACTTTTTTCTCAAATTAATTTAGCAAATAAACATACTATTAAAAATAGAATTGCAATGGCACCTATGACTACTTATTCTTCAAATGATGATTTAACCATTTCTGATCAAGAGATAGAATACTATAAACATAGAAATAACCAAGTTGGATTATTAATCACTGGATGTACCTTTGTTTCAGAAAACGGAATTGGATTTACCAATCAATTTGCCGGATATGACGATAAATTTATCCCTAGTTTAAGTCAATTAGCTCAAGTAACTAAAGCAGGTGGAGCAAAAGCTATTTTACAAATTTTCCACGCGGGAAATAAAGCTCCTTCTAAGCTTGTTCAGGATATTGTTTCTGCAAGTAATGTAGCTCCAGCAAATAGCAATTTAAAAGTTAGAGAATTAAGTGAGCAAGAAATTCAACAAATAATCCAAGATTTTGGGCACACAACCCGCAGAGCAATTCAGGCCGGATTTGATGGAATTGAAATACATGGAGCTCATGGATTTTTAATTCAAAACTTTTTATCACCTTATTTTAACAAACGAAACGATCAATGAGGTGGTAGCATACAAAATCGCATGCGTTTTGCTTTAGAAATTGTAAAACAAGTTAAACAAGTAGTTGAGCAAGAAAATAAAAAAGACTTTATTATCGGATACCGGATTTCTCCAGATGAACCAATTGAAAATGGGTTAAAAGTTATCGATACTTTACAACTTACCGAAAAATTAGTTAATTTAGGAGTTGATTATATTCATACATCACTTTTTCAAGCATATCAATCAAAACCTCAAGGATATGAAAAAACTTATGTTGAATTATTTGCTCAACAAATTAATCAACGTGCAACATTAATTAGTGCTGGACAAATTCAAACGCCAGATCAAGCAAAGCAAGTTTTAAATTTAGGAGCTGATTTGGTTGCTTTAGGACAAGTTTTAATTACTGATCCAGATTGAATTAAAAAAACTCTTTCAGGGAATGAAGATCAAATTGAACATGCTCTTTCTTGCAAGAAAGTTAAGGAATTAAAACTACCAGATTTAATGTGAGAAAAAATTCAAAAAACACCAGGATGATTTGAAATTAAAGATTAATAAAAATTAAAAATGTTCATTTTTCGAAATAAAAAATTCAGTTGTTCAGCAAATTGCCGACAACTGAAAATTAAACAAAATATATTTACTATTTCTTTTGTAAATATTAATTTCTTTATTCTAATTCTTTATTTTCAGCTATTGTTTTCTTAATTAGATCGATTTTTTCTTTTGAATAAGGTTCTATAATCGTTTTTATAAAAAGCTCTGAAGCATTTGAAGGAATTTTTATTGATGTAAAAATATCTAACAAAGTACTTAGTTTCTCATTATCTCTTTTGTCTTGGAATTCATCAAATTTTTTGTCAAAATTTACTCCAAAGTAATGTTCTAAAGATTCTTGTCTTATAATTCCTTCTTTATCTTTTTGAAGAAAACCTGTTGTAGACATTATTCTGACATAAGCTTGATAAAATCTTTTTAAATCATTTACTGTTGGATTTGGTTTTTCATAGTCTTCGATTAAATTACTCTCTTTTTCTACTTTCTTTATTGGTTCTTCTTTTTTTGTTTCGCAAGACATAGCAATAACAGTAGGAATTAATGTAATTGGTAAAATAGTTAATCCTTTAAATAATTTTTTCATATAAATGCCTTTCATATTGATTTTCTAATATTATATTATTATTTTTTATTTTAATAATAAAAAACGTTTATTTCATTCTAATGATTTTCAATTCGATCGATTTCGATCGAATTGAAACAAAATATTAGTTAAATTTACAGAAAAAGTGCTTAATTTCATAAAGCACTTTTTTAATTCTTTATAAAATATAATTAATAACATTTAATCAATATTAATAATTTAAAGAGTCCAAATGATTAAAAAATGAACATTAGAAGATGATGTTAACGATTATGTGAAAAATCAATTAGAAAGCTAATTGATTATAATGTTTCTTCTTCTATGTCTAAGCGTATGAGGGATGCACTTTGCGGAAGTTCAAAAACTGAAAATAAAACCGGAGTCGGTGAACCTGATTTACACATAGAGAAATACAAAATTCCAGTTATTTTTGAGAATAAGCTTTATTCTAAAAAATTAATTGACAAAAACAAAGAAGGAATTAGCGAAGATGCTAGTTCAATTCGAAACTTTGCTGTCAATGGGGCATTGTATTATGCCAAAGAAATGATAGAAAGCAATCTTTATAAAGAAGTTATTGCTATTGGTGTAGCAGGTAATAGCGATGAAGATGCACAAATACAGGTGTATTATGTACATGGTCCATCAATGAAAATCGCAAAATTAATGTCTCAATACACTAATCTAGGTTTTCTTGAAAACGACAAAACCTTTGATAATTTTTATGAAGATGCAATCTTAAGTGAAAAAGAAAAACACCAATTAATCATCAGTAGTAAGAAAATATTAAAAGAATATTCAACTAAGCTAAATAAATTAATGCACAATCTTAGTATTACAGCCTCACAAAGAGTTTTATATGTTTCAGGAATGCTTTTATCAATGCAGGATGTTATTCGTGATGATGGTTCATCTCTATTAGAAGGATTGGTTCCTGATAAGCTCAAAGGACATTCACCCGAAACTGATCAACGTGATGGAAAAATGATTGTTGGACATATTAAAGAGTTTTTAAATCAAAGAAATATTGACAGTGATAAAAAAGAGCTTATGCTAGCTTCGTTTTCGGAAATTTCAAAAGATAAGCAAAGAGATTTGCTCATTGATAGTGACGAACTAGTTTCTAATTTTCTACCATTTAAAAGTAGCAAAAATAAACAAATTTTTACTTTTATTTATGAATACATTTTCAAACAAATTAACAATATTTCTCGCAACATTGATATTGTTGGAGAAATGTATTCAGAGTTTTTAAAATATGCTTATGGAGACGGAAAAGAAATCGGAATTGTTCTTACACCCCCTTACATTACTCAGTTAATGGCTGAAATTATAAATGTTAGCGAAGAAAATAAGGTAATGGATTTAGCGGCTGGTTCGGGGGGATTTTTAATCAGTAGTATGAACATGATGATTGATAGTGCTGAACGAAAATACGGTAAAGGAACAACTAAAGCTAAAAACAAAATTCTCGAAATTAAAAAGAAAAGACTTTTGGGTGTTGAATTAAATGCTGAAATGTACACACTAGCCGCCACAAACATGATTCTTCGTGGTGATGGCTCAAGCAACATTCAAAAAGGAGATACTTTTAACACTCCAGAAGAGCTTTATATTAACTTTAAAGCTGACCGTTTGTTGTTAAATCCTCCTTTTTCGTTTGAAGAAAATGGAATGCCCTTTTTGAAATTTGGATTAGAAAGAATGCAAAAAGGTGGATTGGCCGCAATTATTATCCAAGATAGTGCAGGAACTGGCAAAGCTCGTGTTTCTAACAAAATAATTCTAAAAAACAACACATTACTTGCAAGTATCAAAATGCCAGTTGATTTATTCCAACCAATGGCTGGAGTTGCAACTAGTATTTATATATTTCAAGCTGGCATACCACATGATTTTAACAAGACTGTTAAGTTTGTTGATTTTAGAAAAGATGGTTATAAAAGAACAGATAGAGGAATTAGGGAAATAGATCGACCCGAAGAAAGATATAGAGCATTGATTGATATTTATAAAAATGGGCTATTAGCAAAAGTCGACCCTGAATTATTTAATATAAAAGAAATTTATGTTGAGGATTTTATTACTCAAAGTGGAGAAGACTGAAATTTTGATCAGCATAAAAAAGTAGAATTAAAACCCAATTTAAGTGATTTTAAGAAAACGATTGCTGATTTTCTTTCTTGGGAAGTACAAAAGATCTTTCAAAGTAATGCATTGAGAGATGAAAACTTAAAAAAGTAGATACCTCACTGAATCAAATGTTACAAGTTGCTCAGTGAGGTGAATATAAACTTGAAGATTTATTTCATATTAAGTCAAGCAAAAAAATATTCCACGCGAACGCTATTAAAATATACAATAAACAAATCCAAGACTCATTACCTTACATAACAAGAACTGAGAAGAATAACGGAGTAAGGGGATTTATCAAAGAAAGTCCAGAATATAGTAACCCTGAAAATTCAATTTCGTTTGGGAAAGACACTTTTAGAGTTTTTTATCAAAATGAAAGGTTTTTTACTGGCAACAATATTAATGTTTTAATTGCCAAATTTTCTCAGTCAAAGAAAAATATCCTGAGATTTATTACCTTATGTATTCAAAGAGCTGTTGATGAGTTTAAATGAGGAAAAAACTTTGATCTTGACGATATTAAAAATGTAAATATTCTTCTTCCGTTAAAAAACAACAAAATAGATTTCGAATTTATGGAAAGTTTTATAGAAAAAATTGAAACTGCAAAAATTATCCAACTAGAATCTTATTTAACTATTACAGGTTTAAAAGATTACTTATTAACTGAACAAGAAAATCTTTCCATAGAAAGATTGTTAGAAAATAAAAACGTTAAACCAATTGAGTGAAAAGAATTTAAAATATCTGATTTATTCTCAATTAAAAGCTCAATAGGATACGATGAAGGGTCGCTTAAATTTGTTGACAACAGCCTAAAAGCTTTTGAATTTATAGCAAGAACAAAAGTTAATTATGGAGTTAAAGGTTATATTGAAAAACAAGAAACTGAACCAAATGAAAAGGATGTGATATCAATAATTCAAATTGGTGATATTGTCGCACAAATTAGAAAAAATGAATGATATTCAAGTCAAAATATTTTTATTCTTAAACCTCGTGATAAAAGACTACTTACTCAATTTGTTGTGTCGGCAATCAATAAAATGCTAGAAAGATATAGAGGCGGATATTCAAGTTATCCTACATTAAAAACATTAATCGAAGATAAAATCTGCCTACCGGTTCAAAATAATGAAATAGATTTTGAGTTTATGGAAAATTTAGTTTTTGCTCTTGAAAAGCAAATTATAAAAAATGTTATAGATTGAAAGGATCTCAAAATCAAATATTCTAAGCAAGCAATAGAGCAAAAATAGTTTATAAAAGATATTTAAAAGCACTGCACTTAAAAATTATTAAATGATAATTTTTAAGTGCGTTTTTATTGATTTTATTACTTAGGAGACAAAACTATCCATTATACATTTTTAAATGTATTAAAACTTAATTAATAAGAATTTACTATAATTTTTATTATGAAGTCAATTGGTTTTATAAATGGCAAAGTATATCTTTCAAACGCAAAATTTGCACAAGCTTTCTTAATTAAAGAACATAAATTTTTAACAGTAGGTTCAAATGATCAAATTTTAAACGAACAACCAGATCAAATTATTGATTTAAAAGGAAAAACAGTAATTCCTGGATTTATCGACAGTCATGTGCATTTCTTTTATTCAGCTAAATATGCTCATTATCTTAATATTGGATCTGCTAAAAATTTTGATGATATAGCTAGGTTAATTGATCAGTTTCAACAAAAACACAAGATCCAGAGCGATAGTGTTATTATTGGATATGGTTTAAACGAATTAAATTTACAAGAAGGAAAAATACCTAAACGAAAAGAATTAGATCAAATGCTAGAGAATGTGCCTTTATTTTTATGGAGAGGCGATTATCACTCAGGAGTTTGCAATACACAAGCTTTAAAAAGATTTGACCTATTTAAACAAAATGCCGTAAGTCCTGGTTCAATTATTGAACTAGACGAACAAGGATGGCCTACTGGTTTTGTTCGTGAGATGATCACATGAAGAATTGAAAAGCTTATTTCTAAATCAGATATTGAAAAAGAAGCTGCTTATCTTAAAAAATATGTCCAATATGCAAATGAAATAGGATTAACCGGAATTTATACTTGTGATTTAAGAAATGCGAATTGACAAAGTAGTCTCGAGCAAATTCAAATGCTTGAGAATGATTTAACTTTAGAAGTTTATCACCAACTTTGACTAACTGAAACAGAATGATTAAAAGATTTTCTTAGCAAAAAAGATCAAATTATTCTCCCTGATAATCATAAACTTGCCGCAATTAAGTTTTTTGCCGATGGAACAAATTATTCAAACACATCATCATTGAGTCAAGAACTAGCAACTAAATTCAATAAACAAAGCTTAAAGCCTTACACTGAAGAACGTGATTTTGAGCAATATGTAAGAGAACTTAATCAACTGGGGTTCGCTGTCACTACGCATGCAATTGGCGATCGGGCTATTGCTTCGGTCATTGAAAATTATCAAAAGGTTGATAAAACCAATCAAGCCAGAAATGCAATTATACATGCTTGTTATTTAAATAAAGACTTAATTAAGCAACTAGCACACAGCAATATTCCTGTTGGTTTTGAAATGTGCTCACTTAAAAATAACTTTGTCAGAGAATTAGATGAAAGTTTTTTACCATTTAAAACATGTCTTGATAATCAAGTCAATGTAGGAATGTCAACTGACCATTTAGTGTTTCCCTTAGAACCACTTAATAATGTTTATTGAGCGGTTAATCACCCCAATAAACAAGAGAGAGTAAGTATTTATCAAGCTATTGATGCATACACAAAAGGATCGGCATATTTTATGAATGCTGAAAAAATCATGGGTCAAATTAAAACAGATTATCTAGCTAATTTTGTGATTTATGAACAAGATATTTTTGATGTAAATCGCATAGAACAACTCAAAACCATTAAACCATTTCAAACATGATTTAGAGGAAAAGTTGTTTGATCAAACCAAAAATAAGAAGTTTTTAAAATATAGCAGGGTTAACCCTGCTATATTTTCATTTATCTTTTTAAAATCTTAGATTCATGTGGTGCAAGTAGGTTGGCTTTGCTAGAATTTATCAGCGAGCTAAATAATGTTTGGCATTCCTTATATTGGTTGAATTGATACGAATTATCGCTAAAATTGTGCATAACGACAATTTCAACATTATTATGGACTACTTTATAGATTATGAGTTTTTCTCCATAATCTACTTTAATAAATGATAATTTTTCATTTATTTGTTCAGGAGTAATTAAATTAAAGTGATCATATTGCAATTTAAAAGCATTTAAATTGCTCATAAATTGATAAATATGTTGTTTTATTTGTTTATTATTTAAATTATTTCATTTTAAACCATTAACATAATCAGAGGTTTTATATGAATTTTCATGCACAGAATTTTGATCGGGTTTTAAGTTTAAAAAATCATCAATGTTCATGGGGTGACATTTATGTGGATCATCACCAGTGATATCACATGGTTTGCTATGAAGTAGTTCGGTTCCAGCTAAAATTAGTTTTCTTCCTTGGGTTGTATAAAGCATAATTAAAGCTTTTCGATACATTTCAAGCAAGCTAACAAAATCATTAGTTTGTGCATGTACAGCAATTTTATCTCAAAGTGTCAAACCATCATGGCAGGCCACATATGCTAAATTTGTGGTTGTATCTTTATTAAAGAGATCATAAAAATAAGTTGAATGCTCAATATCTCCTCAATTATAATTTTTAATATTGCCAGGGATTGACGAGACATATACTTGAAATGCTTGATAGGTATTTTGAAAAATTAAACCTTTTTTCTCTTTTTCTCCTTCATAGCATGTAATTGAATTTCTTAATGAATCATTAAAATATCCAAATTCAAAATTATTTGAATTATAACCTTTGATATAAGTGCTCTTAAATTCTAAATCTGAATAAGGCCAAGCTTCACCATGTAAAATGATGTTTGGCTTGATTTTTCTCAATTCTTGAGCAATTACTTCGTGCGTTTCCTTATCAAAAAAACTTGATAAATCAAAGCGAAAACCATCAACATCAAAATATTGGACAAAGTATTTTAAAACATCAATCATTAACTTACGAGTCATAGTTCTTTGAGTTGCCAGAGGTGGTTGATCTACAGGATGAACCTTAGCATTTTCTCGGAAATAATAACCAGGAAGAATGTTGTTTAAAATATCGTTATGAAATAAATGGTTGAAAACAACATCTAAAATAATCCCAATTCCATTTTTATGAGCTTGATTAACAAATTCACTAAATTCTTTAATTCTTGCTAATGAATCTCTTGGATTGGATGAATAAATTCCGTTTATAGTGAAATAATTATGTGGATCATACCCTCAGTTATAATTAGTATTTCATCCTTGTCCTTGACCATGTTGAATAATGCTTTGATCAAATTCATTAACCATATAAGTACTTTGAATTGGAAGTAATTGCACGTGAGTGAAATTAAGCTCATTGAGATTTTGAAAAATATTAGCTTGCAGAGCTGCCTGAAAAGTTCCTTTAGAAGTTGAAAAATTTTGCTCAAGCAAACTAGTATAATCACGAATGTGTAATTCATAAATAATTGCTTGATTATTGTGAATGATTTTGTTTTTTAATTGAACAGGTTTGGCAATTTCTTTGTTGGGATCAAAAATAAAACCTTTTCCAACTTTTTCCTTAGAATGATTAAACGGTGCCATTGATTTAGCATATGGATCAAGGGCAAAAGTTTGAGTATTATCCTGATGAGTGATTTTAAATTGATAATAAGTGTATTGAAAACTTGAATCAAGTAAGATTATCCAAATTGATTCTTGTTTATTCATTGATAATTCAACACATTCATTTGAATTAATATCTTTAAAAATTAAGATATTAACATTTTTAGCTAGTGGTTGCCATAACTTGATTTGAATTTGTTCATTTAAAAAGACCACACCTAAATCATTGTGTTGATAAGCGAATTGTTGATCAAATTGTTTAATTTGACCATCAGATAATGTTTTAAAATTCATAGCAATATAAATTGTATTCTTTTACTTATTCAATTAAGATGAATTCTTGAATATACAAGCAAAAGCAAAAATATAGGCAATTACAAAAATATCAAAAAATGATAATTTTTATGATTACGTTTCCATACTTTTTTTGTGGAAAATTTTTCCATTTTGACATTTATTTTGAATTGTCAAATATAATGAATTCAATATGAGAAAAGTAGGAGTAGTTTCTTATTCTTTAGTACTTATTTATAGCATCAAAATTAAAGGAGATTTTGGCAAAATATTCATTAAACTTTGTTCTAAAAATATACATATTAATGAGCAAAATATCTTAACAAAACAAATATTTATAAATTATCATAAACTTTTACCACCATAAAATGTGGAGAAAATAGACCCATACCTTAACTTTAAGTTTTGGTCATTAAAGTTAATTTAATTATTAAACTACAATTCAATCAGTTTAAATATCTTAATTAGATAAATTTTTAAAAAAGTCAAAAATAGTTTTTTAACTAATATTAGTAAAAATACTCAAATTGTACTGGTATTGATAATTTTTATTAATATTTCTAGGTTTAATTACCAAGAAAATTTTGTGTTTATTTAACTCAAAATAAATTAATAATTTTTAATATTAAAAGATCGTAAGGATAAAAATGAAAAGAAAAAGAATATTATTTTCTCTTGGTGCCTTTTTACTATTAGGTACTACCTTTGGAATTGCATTTCAAACAGCAAAAACCATTTATCAAAATCAAATTAGTTTATCTGAAAATTCACCCAATCAATCTTATCTGCAAAATCAAGAGTATAAATCACAAAATAAGGCAGATAATTTAAGAGTCAAAGATCTAACAAACGGAACCAATCATTTACAGTTTCTTGTTCAAGAATTACAAGAACTTAATTTATCAAATAAAAATTTAAATGACATTGAAATAAATGAACAAAATATCTCTAAGAATGGATATAAAGCTTTCGAAGAGCAAGTTTTAGCTTTAAAAAGAAATTTAGTGAAAAAAGCAACAGCTTTTAATCAAACGCTAAAAACCCTTTTAGATAAAAACGATCAGAATTTAAGTCAAGAAACTCAACAAGGAATTACTAATTCACTAAATAAAGGGAAAACAATAGTAGATTCATTAAATAAAACCAAATTTAATGATAATGAAAGTATGATTAAAGCTCTGAAAGCTATCAAAAAAGCTCAAAATACTTATTTAAACCAATTCAGTAACATCATCACCTTATTGTTTAACCAAATTAATCAATATAGCCAAGAAATTAATGATCTTAAAAAACAAATTTCACAGCGTGATAATAAAATTAAAGAATTTGCTCAAAAATTAATTAAAAATCTAAGATTTAATATAAGATTAATTACTCAATTTAAAAAGACACTAAATAGTTATGACGACTTTCATCTTGAAGAAATTGATCAAGTTGAAAACAAGAAAATTAAAAATAAAGTCAAAACAGTATTAAAACTTTTGAATTCAAAAGAAGATACTTTTAGTGATTATTTAGATGCAATGATTGACTCATTAGATAAAGCCCAAGAAGTCAATGATTACTCGAATGTTAAAAGTTATGATTTATACAGTGTAAACAAGGGATTTGAAAGAATTGTTAAAGAATACGAATTAGTTAGAGTTTCAATCATTTCTTTATTAACTAAAAAAGATCAAGAAAAAAGTACACAAATTTTAAATCAAGCTCAACATATTAAAGAATTAGAATTTGAAAGCCAAAATCTTCAAACTCGAATCAATGATTTAAATAATCAAAAAACAGCATTAGAAGAAAGTTTTGCTAAAAATAACCAAAACTTAATAAGTACTTTAGTTTTAATATTGGACAATCAAATTAGTGCTTTAACTCAAATCAAAACTACAATTCAAGATTCACAAATTGAAAATGCAACTAACTTAGCAAATAGTTTGCAAGAACAAATTGATATTTTATTAGAACTTAAAAACAAACACAATCCTGATGACTATACACAAACCTATACCCAATCAGTGAATCAAGCCTTAAACTCAGCTCAAAAAGTTATTGATCAATATAAACAAAGTGTTCTTAATTCATTTAAAGAAGAATATCAAATAACTTTAAATGATCTAAAAACCACTCAAGAACAATTACAAAGAACCCAAGTTGAACTTACATCAAAAAACCAAGAACTTTTAAGTACTCAAAACTTGTTAGTTCAAACTGAAAATGAGTTATCTCAAACCAGAACTACATTAGAAAAGACTCAAGAATCTTTACAAACAGTTCAAACAAAAATAAGTGATTTGAATACTCAAGTGTTAAATAGCAAAGAAAAAGCTAAGTCAACTTATGATTTTGCGAAAGAAATATACAATAATATCAAATCCAAAGCAACCACTTTTGTTGCTCAAGCAGATTCAAATACTGATACTTCACAATTAAATACACAATTAAGTCAAGCATTGCCTGAATTTGACGAAAACTCAACACTTGATCAAATGCAAGCAAGCGTTAAAGCTTTAATTGATATGTCAACTCAATTAAGTAATGTGTTTAACAATGCTTATCAAGATAGTTTTAATAAAAAATCAGAACAATTAAATACCACTCTTAATTCTCTTAATAATGGGAATAAAGTCCTACAAATCGATATAAATAACTTAAATCAAAAGTTAAATACTTTTTTAAATACATTAATCAGTATCAAAGATTCAGTCTTTAGAGAATATCAAAGTCAAATATTTAGAGCACAAAGAATTAGAAACCAAGCTAGACAATGACAAATTAACACTAGTAATTTAGAAGGATTACTTGCTTTACAAGATTTAGCATCATCTAATAAATTGGATCAACAAATACAAATTATTAAAGAATATACAGATAGAATTAATAATTTATCTAGTGAAATATCAAAAATCCAAGGTAAAATTATTGATAAGACCAAAGAACAACTATCTAAAATGATTGAAAAACGTGATGAATATAAAAATAAATATGATAACGAAAAACTAATAAATGAAGATAATTTAAATACGATTTTATCATTAAATCAAAATATAAAAACCTTAAAAGATCAATTTAACAATATAAAAGTTGAAAAAAATCAAAAAGAAGAACAAAACAAAAAACTAGCAAATCAATTAGATAATTCTAAATTGAAATTAAAAGAGATGACATCTAAGTACCTAGAATTTAAAAACTTAATTCTAAATTCAAATGTATATAAGATAGTAGAAAAGATTGAAAGTAATACTTATCATGTAGAAAACCCTGCAACAGGATACACAACTTCTGATGACTGAAAAAAATATGGTAAATATTTCAAGTCATTAAAAAGATTTCTAACTCCAGACACATTTAATGTTATTAATCAAATTAAAGTTTTTAAATCTCTAAAAAATTCTTTTGATACATTTAAAGTTAAGATTGCTTATATTGATCCAAAAATATCTGATAGTATTCAATATAAAAACGTGACAATCAAACCCAATGAGACAACTAACGGGAACGCACAAGTAATTGAATTATCTAATTGAGAAAGTGAAAATGGTGCTCAGTTAAGAGAAATTATTGTTGTCAAAAATATTGGTGATAACAAATATGAATTTACAAACATTGTTGCTACTATCGAAAGTTGAGGAGTTAATGATGCTTATTATGACTATAACCCAGACAATTATGATCCTGAAACACGCCACCCTATAATTCGTTCAAAAACGCCTAAACTAATGATTTCTGTTCAAGTACTGGATGAATAATACTAAAAGAAAAATAATTGAATTGGTAATTAATATGTTTTTTAAGTATAAAAAAGCAAAATCATTACTATTTTTAATTTCTAGTTTAGTGTTTACAACACCATTCATTTTTTCGGCATTATTATCTTGTGCAGATAACTCAAAAGCTCTAAAAGAAAAAAATATTATTCCTGTTAATTCATTAAAAGAACCTAAAAAAATAACTCCGATTACACTGACAGAAGAAGATATTTTAAATGAATGAAAAGCAAATGAAGTATCCTTAAATCAATGAAAAATAGAATTGAATAAAATAATTTTAGATAGTCAAAACCTTCCCTTATCAAAAGAATTTTTAGAGTTTTTAAATAAGCTAATTTCTTTAGTAAATAATACAAAAAGCAATAGTGATTTTCATGAGATTTATTTCCAAATAAACCCAGACGGAATAGTGAGTAACTACAAAACCTGAAAAAAAGAATTCTTGAATTCTAATGAATTAATTTCTAGCTCTCAAGATAAACAAGAATGAGCTAAAATATTTTCAAAAAAATCAATGCTCATTAAAGAAAAGGCTTCAATTTTTGAAGGATTATATTCCAAGGATATTGCAAATATATTAAAAGATTTTTATATTTATAAATTAAAACAACAAATTAATTTATATGAAGAACATCCATATTATTTACAACCTCTTGAACGATTAAAAAAATGTTATTTTTTTATCAAAATAATCAAAAAAGAGGTATTTTTCAATGAGGAATTGATAAAAACAATAAGTTTTCTTTAGAGCCAAGCAAGTACTATAGTGGAAACTATAGTTATGCTTTAATCAATGATGAATATATTGTCAAGTGACTTAAATATTACCAACGTTGAAATTGAGTCTTTGTTAAAGATAATGATAAAATTTCTAAAATTGAAGATAAGGATATTCAAGCTTTACAAATTGAGCAAGAATATAAAAACAATCCAATTATAAGCGAATATATCAAAAGACAAATCAATTTTCAGCCAGATAAATATAATGAATTTTTACAAATCAATCTAATAAATCCGGAAAAAGTAGATTATAAACAATATAATGAAGCTCACAACAGTCTCGATAAATTTTATCATTCTGAAAGTTACAAAAAATTCAATGACCAACAAGAAAAAATCATTAATGAAATTAATAAGCTTAAAAAAACGGAATACATTTTTCAAAAAACTAAAATACTAGAAAATAAAACTTTTAAAATAGGTGATAAAAAATACACTTTTTTTGCTGATGTTTCAATTCCAAGTATGAACTATGTAAAATACTATAAATATCAAAAATATATAGAAATTCCGCGAAGTCCCATTTCTTTGGCAAACTATAATATTTACAATAATTTACTTTTTAAAGAACCTAACTTATTTTCCGACGGAAACTACAAAAGTGAAACAACTGAATTAATTAACCCAAAGCATGTCAGAAAAGAAGATGAAGATTTCATAGTAGATTATTCTTCTAAATTAACCGAACAAGAAGCTCAAAAGCTTGGTAAAGATCCTTGAATTAACCCAATTCCAGAGTACAAAAAATGATTTAGTAAATGAAAAGAAGTTTTACCAAATATTATCAATAAGAATTGAGACGATAAAACCAAAATCAAAGCGATCGCTTATTATATCGCTACAAACACAACTTATTTAGCTCCTGTTGATAAAAATTTTAACTACAATGGATATGGATTTTACAATCCTGCTCAAATATTTACTAATGATCCAGAAATTCAATGTGTAGGATATAGTATGAACTTAGCGGCTGCACTTACAATTTTAAATATTCCTGTACGAATTATGACTGGAGAATATTTAGGAGAAGACTTAGCAACAATATCTAATTCAGGACATGCTTGAAACGAAGTTAAAGTTGATGGGAGATGAAAAGCAATTGATTTAACTAATTGAGATAGCTATGAAATTAATAATACATTCGAACTAAAGGATGATACAGATTTATTTTTAGAACGCAATTCGGAGTGAATGAATCAATTTAGACTTAAATTAAGTTCCTATGAAACCACCATAATGTTTTATCAAAATCCTAAAGAATATGAATACCAAGATTTACCGGATAGTCTTTAGAATTCTAACAAAATTTACAACCAATACAATTTAAATGTATTGGTTTTTATATTGAATATTAAATTTAATCAACCCATTTTCAATACATTCCGTAAATTCTTAATTTTGTGGAAAAAATAAAAAATTAATTTGACTTATCAAGAATTTAAATGTTCTTGGAGCGTTTATTTTCTATAATTTACATACCTTTAATTTAAAAATTAAATTAAAAAACCGAAAGAATAGGAATAATCATGAAAACAATTAAACTAGAAGATCGAATTATTTACCAAATTTTTCCTCGATCATTTATGGATTCAAATAATGATGGAAACGGTGATTTAAAAGGAATTACCAGCAAACTCGATTATTTAGAAGAACTTGGGATTAATGTCATTTGACTTTGTCCAATTTATGCAACTAATTTTGTTGATGCAGGGTATGATGTACTAGATTATAAAAATGTGTGAGAGCAATTTGGTACACTGGAAGATTTTAAAGAACTTGCCCAACAAGCACAAAAACGGGGAATAGATATTATTATGGACATTGTCCTTAATCACGTATCTAATGAACATGAATGGTTTAAAAAAGCAATTGAATCAACTAAAAATGTTGAGCACAATTACTTTATTTGAAGAGATCAATTGACTGATGAAGAAAAGCAAGCTAAATCAATTTTTGGCGGAAGTGCATGAGAATATGTTCCAAGCATTAACAAATACTATTTTCACTTATTTGCTAAAGAACAAGTTGATTTAAACTGAGAGCACCCTGATACACTTAAAGCTATGGTTGAGGTGATTGATTTTTGGTATGCTTTAGGAGTGCGTGGATTTAGACTTGATGCTATTAAACATGTTTCAAAAAACTTTGCTGAATTTAAGTATAATCCAGGTTTTGCATGATGTAAAGGGACAACAAATTATTTAAAAGAGTTTAATCAATTAGCTTTTGCAAATAAACCAGACATTTTTACTTTAGGAGAAGCTAGCGGGATTACTCATGATCAATTAATTCAGTATGCAATCACAGATAAAGTTGCTGATAATTATTACAACTTTTCATGATGATGAATTGGTTGAGGAAGACAAACCGGAAGAAACGGGTATGATTCACTTTGAGATTACAAACAATTTGCACTGAGACAAAAAGAATTTCAAGTTGATGAACAAGTTCATCCATCAATGATCACGAACTTTTTATCTAATCACGACACTTCACGTAGTGTATCACGTTGAGGATGTGAAACTATTTTCAGAAATCAATCAGCTAAATCTCACGCCATTATGCTTTTTACTCTTAAAGGAGTGCCAAGCATATACTATGGTGAAGAAATTGGACTTTTAAACATTCATTTCGATAATCGAGATCAATTTAAAGATGTCGATACACACAATTCATTCAAAAATATGGTTGATCGGGATAAAATTTATACTGAAGAAGAAATGTTGCTTTATTCAAATATTAATTCTCGGGACTCAGGAAGAGTGACTATGCAATGGAACTCAAGTATAAATAGTGGATTTAACACTGGAGCAACCCCATGAATTAAATTAGGAAGATTTAGCGACCAAATCAATGTTGAAAAAGAAAGTAAGAATCCACATAGTATTTTGAATTTTTACAAACAAATTATTCACTTAAGAAAAACTACCTACCATGATGTTTTGATTTACGGGAAAGCAAACATTGAAATTTTAGACAGTGGAATTATCAAAATTACTCGTTGAAATGAGAGCGAAAAACTCATTGCATATCTTAACCTAACATCAAAAGAAATGCATTTTGATGGACAAATCAAAGAACTAATTCTATCTTCATGATCAGATTATAAAATACCAAGCAAATTATTAAGACCATATGAATCAGTGCTTGTTAAAGAATAAATAATTTTTATAAGAGAGAGAAAAAAATGGAATTTTTAAAATATGATTTAGATAAGAAAACTATTTCACAAATTAAATTTGACAGCACAAAAACAGCTAAAACTGAAAGTATTTTTGCACTTGGGAACGGATATTTAGGAATTAGAAGTGCTGATGAAGAACCTGCTATTTATAACAAAGAAGATTTTTTTGTTAATGGAATTTTTAATAAATCTTCCCAAGAAGATGTTTCTGAATTAGCTAATTTAGCTGATTTAATGACCACCCCTATTTTGTTGAATGGAAAACAAATTCAACTCCAAGAAGATGATGAGTACTTAAAAACTCTTTTTATAAAAGAAGGATTTTTACAACGTAGAGTTATTATTAAAAGAGAACAAGGAACTTTTGAACTTAATTTTGAACGATTTGTGTCACAAGAACAAAAAAACGTTTATGCACAAAAAATAAATATAAAAGTTTTAGATTTAAACAAAAATTATCCAAATATTAAACTAACAATTATTCCTGCTATTAATGGTCAAGTCACTAATACTGGTTCACAGCACTTTGCTGAAGGGCTTAAATCTCGCCCAACCAAAGAATCATTACAAATGAAGCAATGGACCACTTTTTCTAAAAAAATAGTAGTTCATAATTTAATTACACAAGCTAGTTTAAATCAACAAAGAATTTACGGAGGAAATGATGATTATTTAATCACAATTTCTCGGAGAAAAGTAGCTTTTAAAATTAATGTCACCTTAAAAGAAAATGATCAATTTGAGTTGATTAAACTCATGTCTGTTCACACTGGGGTAGGTTTAGAAAAAGAAATTTTGCCTGATGATTTAGTTATTGAACATGCAAATAAAAAACACAACCAATTATTAAAGGCTGATTATCAAGTATTAAAACAAGCGTCAATTCAGGCAATGAATACTAAGGTTTGAAATCAATTTTTTGTTCAAATTGAAGGAGATTCTTTTGAATCTAAATATGATACTTTGGCTCTAGAATTTGGAATTTTTCACTTAAATTCGTTTGTGCCCAAAGATTCAATTTTCAAAAACGTTGGAGCAAAAGGGTTAAGTGGCGAAGGGTATCAAGGACATACTTATTGAGATACAGAATTTTTTATTAATCCTAATTATTTATTTACTAATCCAAAAATTGTCCGTAATTTACTCACTTATCGTTATTTAGGTCTTCAAGGAGCTCGGAATAAAGCAAAAGAAATTAAGATAAGACCTGAAGAAAGTAATCTTGAAGGAGCTCAATTCCCATGAGAAATGGCTTGGCCAAGCGAAGGGGAAGTTTGTCCATATTGAGGTCAAGCTGATATTATCACTGGTGAGCAAGTTCCCATTGCTTCACGGAGACAAGAAATTCACGTATCGGCTGATGTAGCATATGCAATTAACCAATATTATCAAGTAACAGGCGATGAAGAATTTATGGAATTAATGGGTTATGAGATGATTATTGATACTGCTTATTTTTATACTAATCGTGCAGAAAAACAAGCTAATGGAGAATATCATATTAAAGACGTCATGGGTCCAAATGAATATAAAGGAAACATTGATAATAATGCTTATATTAATAAATTAGCTCAATTTAATATTCAATTAGCATTAAAAGCAATTGAAAAATTATCTTCAACTCCTCAAGGATTGGCATTATTGCAAAAAATTTATCAAAAAATTCCTTATCCAATAAATGTGGACAAAATGAAAATAGTTGTTGCTAAATTAAAACAACAATTACCTAATCAAGATCTCATTATTGCAGAAAATGATCAATTTTTAAAACTCCCTAAAAATGATGTTTCACAATTTCAAATGCTTGGGGATGCAGGAAAAAAATTATTCAATACGACTCAAGGACATAATCTTTTATCTTCACAACTAGTGAAACAAGCCGATGTAGTCCTTTTAACTTCCTTGTTTCCACATTTATATTCTAAAGAAATCAGAAATGCTAATTTTGATTATTACGAAAGTATCACTACGCACGATTCATCACTTTCACCGGCTACTTACGCTATCGAAGCAGCCCGTTTAGGTAAAAATGAGAAAGCCTATCAATTGTTTAAATATGGAATTAACATTGACTTAGGAAACAATATGGAATCTTCAAACCAAGGAATTCATGCCGGAAGTTTAGCGGCCATTTGACAAATGATTGTTTTTGGGTTTGGTGGTCTCGATTGACATAATGATCAATTACACATTCATCCCAATTTACCTAAAGAATGGAATAATTTAAAATATAATTTTAGCTATGCTAGTGGTGAATTTTTAGTATCAGTATCTAAAGAAGATTTTGAAATTATCTGCTTGAAACAAGCTAATAAGCCTCTTATCATCAATAATAATGAATTCATGTTTAAACTCCTTGAGGTTCAAAAATTCCTAATTCAAGGATAAAATGTATGAAAAAACAAATTCAAGGTTTTGTTTTTGACTTAGATGGAGTAATTACTGATACAGCTCATTTACACTATTTAGCTTGAAAAAGTGAATTAGCTAAATATCATCTTGAATATAGTGAGCAAGAAAATGAACCACTTAAAGGATTACCAAGAAATGACACACTAATTGCTATTTTGCAAGCTAAAAATGTGCTTGAACAATTCTCGAACACTCAAATTGAACAAATGTGTTTTAATAAAAATGAAGAATATAAAAGATTGTTACAAACTAATTTAGACTCAAGTGCTATTTTACCAGGGATAGAATCGTTTTTAAAAGAGTTAAAAATGCATAATTATAAAATTGCTTTAGCTTCTTCCTCACATAATGCCCCCTTAATTTTAGAAAAAATTGGCTTAATAAGCTATTTTGATTTTATAGTTAATCCGAAAAATGTGCAAAAAGGAAAACCAGCACCAGATATTTTTCTTCAAGCAGCTCAAGGACTTAAATTGTTCCCTCAAGAATGTATTGGAATTGAAGATGCTCCTTCAGGCGTTCAAGCAATTATTAATGCTCAAATGCATTCAATTGCAATTATTCCTCAAGGCAATGAACATTTATTTTTATCTTGTGATCTTGTTTTTCATTCAACTCAAGAATTAAAATTAGCTAATATTTTGTCAAAAATTCAATAATTCAACTCACCAATCAAGGTGAGTTTTTTCAAAAAGCTCTTATAATATAAAAGATGAAAAATAATAGGTCACAACCAAAAAATATTTTGCAAGTAGAAGAAAACAAAATTGTTGAATTTAAACGCGCCAAAATCAAGCAATCATTGCTTACTTTCGGCCTCTTTTATCGTGTTAAATCACTCAAATGGCAGATTATTTTTACTTTAATTATTGCAATTTTGTTTGCGTTCTTTCAATATATCATTGTACAAATTACTGGATTATATGAAATGGGAATAGCGGCTATTTCTCAATCAATTGCTCGGTTAAGTTTTCAATTAATACCTCAAGGTGAAAATAATTTTATCATTTACAATAGTATTTTCTGATTATTAAACTTATTTGCCAATATTCCATTATTTATTCTCTCATGAAAGTTTATTGGCAAACGTTTTACTTTATTAAACTTTATTTTTATAGGAACAGTGTCTATTGTAGGGTTAATTATTAGTAACTTAATTACTAATAATGATCATTTATATATTTTTGGACACTTAAACGAACATGAACTGATAACCTGAGAAAATGGAAAATTTTCAGACTTTTCAATTATTTTTTATGCCTTACTATGAGGAGCAATTCAAGCTGTATGTACTGCCATTTTATTAATCATTGATAGTTCATCAGGGGGATTTGATATTTTAAGTGTGTATTTATCACATAAAAAATTCAAAAACGTTGGTCCTTTATTAATGCTGTTGCACTTATTTTCGTTTTTATTATCTTACTTTGTTGGCAGCTATATTACCAATGGATTAGAAACTGGAAATTGGAAATTACAAAACTTTTTTAGTCCAGCATTTGTGGCTGGCCTGCTTATGGTCTTGTTTAACGGATGGTTTTTAAACATTCTTTTTCCTAAGTTTCAAATGGTTAAAGTTGAAATTATTTCACAAAAACCATGAGCTATTATTAATGCAGTCAATCAGCTTAAAGAATACCGTTTTGCTACTAGCGTTAATGAAGTTAAAGGTGGATACACTAAAGAAACTCAAAACATTATTGTGACTACCTGTTTGTTTATTGATGCAGCCAAATTCATTGAAGTAGCTCGTCAAATTGACCAAAACGCTTTTATTAGCATTGCTAATTTGAAAAAAGTGGACGGATATTTATATATCACTAACATTCAATATAAGAGTTTGTTTAAAAAACAAAAATAATGCTACAGATATTTATTTATAATTAATAAATAATGCCAGAACAAACAACCATTCAAAAGGCAATTTTCCTATACCAAAAGCAATTATCAGCTAATGAATTTTTGGTCACTTTTTTAACTCAAAGTGGCCAAATTACTTTGTTTGCATTAGGTTTGAACAAACTATTATCCAAAAACGCGAGCAACTTAATTCAAGGAGCTTTGTGTGAAATTGAATATTTTCAAGCTCGTTATGCTAACAAAATTGGTCGCATGAAAAAAGTTAGCTTAATTGGGTCATATCAATTTAGCAATGAAAAGACTTTTTTATTATTAAAACGAATTAGCACCTGAGCACAAGAAGTGTATTTGCAAAATGAATTTATTGATTATTATCAAATTGTTAATCAACACCAGCAAGAAACTCACTTTTTCAAAATCCTGAACATCTTTTTACTTGCTTTAATTAAATATCACGCAATTAAGTTAACTTTAAATCAGTGTGCAATGTGCTCGAATGAGCACATTGTTGATTTTGAACTAGCTCAAGGCGGTTTTTTATGTGCTACTCATTCATCAAAACAATATTCTGCTCAATTGCTTGAGCAAATTTATTATTTATTTAATCATGTTACTATATATATAAGTGCACCGGAAAATGATCAAGATAAAATTATTTATTATTTAATGACACAATTTTGTTTTGAAAATAAAATTCTTAATTTATAATTTAAAAACAGCTCTTAATTGGATATATGAAAAACCATCAAAAAAATGATAAAAATGTTTTTGTAAAAATTTTTTATATGTATAATTAAAAAGCTATAACAACAAAAAAGTTCTTTGAAAACTAGATATATAACAATACATGACAGTCAATTTTTTCGAGAGTTTGATCCTGGCTCAGGATGAACGCTGGCTGTGTGCCTAATACATGCATGTCGAGCGGAGTTTATTTATAAACTTAGCGGCGAATGGGTGAGTAACACGTACTTAACGTGCCCTTTAGATTGGAATAACGCTGAGAAATTAGCGCTAATGCCGGATACTTATTATTAACGCATGTTAGTAATATCAAAGGAGCGAATGCTTCACTAAAGGATCGGGGTGCGGAACATTAGCTAGTTGGTAAGGTAAAAGCTTACCAAGGCGATGATGTTTAGCGGGGTTGAGAGACTGAACCGCCACACTGGGACTGAGATACGGCCCAGACTCCTACGGGAGGC
Source organism: Mycoplasma sp. 1578d (assembly GCF_024582695.1). NCBI lineage: Bacteria > Bacillati > Mycoplasmatota > Mollicutes > Mycoplasmatales > Mycoplasmataceae > Mycoplasma > Mycoplasma sp. 1578d. Next base: position 787,269 of record NZ_CP102081.1, on the reverse strand, counting down.
AGCAGTAGGGAATTTTCCACAATGAGCGAAAGCTTGATGGAGCGACACAGCGTGCAGGATGAAGGCCTTCGGGTTGTAAACTGCTGTTATAAGGGAAGAAAAAATAATAGAGGAAATGCTATTATCTTGACGGTACCTTGTCAGAAAGCAACGGCTAACTATGTGCCAGCAGCCGCGGTAATACATAGGTTGCAAGCGTTATCCGGAATTATTGGGCGTAAAGCGTCTGTAGGTTGTTTATTAAGTCTGGCGTCAAAACTTGGGGCTCAACCCCAAATCGCGTTGGATACTGATAGACTAGAGTTATTTAGAGGTTAATGGAATTCCTTGTGAAGCGGTGGAATGCGTAGATATAAGGAAGAACACCAATATGGCGAAGGCAATTAACTGGGAATATACTGACACTGAGAGACGAAAGCGTGGGGAGCAAACAGGATTAGATACCCTGGTAGTCCACGCCGTAAACGATGATGATTAGCTGATGGATACCATTAGCGCAGCTAACGCATTAAATCATCCGCCTGAGTAGTATGCTCGCAAGAGTGAAACTTAAAGGAATTGACGGGGATCCGCACAAGCGGTGGAGCATGTGGTTTAATTTGAAGATACGCGTAGAACCTTACCCACTCTTGACATCTTTTGCAACGCTATAGAGATATAGTTGAGGTTAACAAAATGACAGATGGTGCATGGTTGTCGTCAGCTCGTGTCGTGAGATGTTCGGTTAAGTCCTGCAACGAGCGCAACCCTTATTCTTAGTTACATGATCTAAGGAGACTGCCAGGTAACTGGGAGGAAGGTGGGGATGACGTCAAATCATCATGCCTCTTACGAGTGGGGCAACACACGTGCTACAATGGATAGTACAAAGAGAAGCAAGATGGCAACATGGAGCAAATCTCAAAAAACTATTCTCAGTTCGGATTGAAGTCTGCAACTCGACTTCATGAAGTCGGAATCGCTAGTAATCGTAGATCAGCTACGCTACGGTGAATACGTTCTCGGGTCTTGTACACACCGCCCGTCAAACCACGGGAGCTGGTAATGCCCGAAGTCGGTTTTGTTAACTACGGAGACAACCGCCTAAGGCAGGACTGGTGACTGGGGTTAAGTCGTAACAAGGTATCCCTACGAGAACGTGGGGATGGATCACCTCCTTTCTACGGAGTACAAAGATAATTCGTTCAACGAATTATTTACCTGAATAAGACTATTTTTAAATACCGTTATGTACATTGTCAATAGTCCAATGATATATCTAGTTTTGAGAGAGCTTACTCTCATATGTTCTTTGAAAACTGAATAGTAAAGATATTAATTAATATAACAACGACATCAAAAAACATTTTTTAGTCAATTTGTTTTGTGATACCGAGTTGAGAATTATTAGCAATAATAATTTATTAAAATGTCTTTGAATACATCAACAATAGGAAAATACATAACTTTTAAATAAGTAAGAGTTTGTGGTGGATGCCTTGGGTCTGGAAGTCGATGAAGGACGTGATTACCTGCGAAAAGCCTCGTGGAGCTGGATATAAGCTACGATACGGGGATGTCCGAATGGGGAAACCTAATTAGAGTAAAGTCTAATTGCTAAGCAATGAATATATAGTTGCTTTTGACGAGAGACGTTGTGAACTGAAACATCTTAGTAGCAACAGGAAAAGAAAATAAACAATGATTCCACTAGTAGCGGCGAGCGAAAATGGAAGAGCCCAAACCAACATATGTTGGGGTTGTAGGACTATCTACATGAAGTTACAAAATTTTGTCATAGCAAAATTAGTTGGGAAACTAAAGCATAGAGGGTGAAACTCCCGTATGCGAAATGGCAAAATCTTCTGATAGCATCCTGAGTAGGGCGGGGCACGTGAAACCCTGTCTGAATCAGCCGGGACCATCCGGTAAGGCTAAATACTAACCAGACACCGATAGCGAACTAGTACCGTGAGGGAAAGGTGAAAAGAACCCCGGGAGGGAGTGAAAGAGATTCTGAAACCACTTACTTACAATTAGTCAGAGCCCGTTAATGGGTGATGGCGTACATCTTGCAGTATGGACCGGCGAGTTATGTTATCATGCGAGGTTAAGTGGACAAAAGCGGAGCCGTAGAGAAATCGAGTCTGAATAGGGCGCATTAGTATGATGACATATACCCGAAACCAGGTGATCTATTCATGAGCAGACTGAAGCTTGGCTAATCCCAAGTGGAGGGTCGAACCGTAGTACGCTGAAAAGTGCCCGGATGACTTGTGAATAGCGGAGAAATTCCAATCGAACTTGGAGATAGCTGGTTCTCCTCGAAATAGCTTTAGGGCTAGCGTGTGATGTTAAACTTTGGTGGTAGAGCACTGAATATGGAATGGCCGCGCCTAGCGGTACTGACTATAATCAAACTCCGAATACCATTGTGTATTATCATGCAGTCGGAACCGAGGTGCTAACGTCCCGGCTCGCGAGGGCAACAACCCAGATCGTCGGCTAAGGTCCCAAAATTGTGTTAAGTCAGAAAGGTTGTGGGGTTTCATAAACAACTAGGAGGTTGGCTTAGAAGCAGCCATCCTTTAAAGAGTGCGTAATAGCTCACTAGTCAAGAGACCCTGCGCCAATAATGTAACGGGAGTAAACACAATACCGAAGCCACGGGTACATTTATGTACGTTAGAGGAGCGTTCTAAACGCAGTGAAGTCAGAGCGTGAGCACTGGTGGAGCGTTTAGAAGTGAGAATGCCGGTATGAGTAACGATTCGTAGTGAGAATCTACGACGCCTATTGGGAGAGGTTTCCGGGCAAGGTTCGTCCACCCAGGGTTAGTCAGGACCTAAGGAGAGGCTGAAAAGCGTATCTGATGGACAACAGGTTAATATTCCTGTACTTTCTGCAACAAGTGATGGAGTGACGGAGAAGGATAGCACTACCCATTAATGGATTTGGGAGTAAGCTTTAATTGGTGAACATAGTTAAATGCGTGTTCTATAACCAAAAGGAGTAATGCATGGACTCGTAAAAGAGTTTAATTGTGTGATTTCATGCTTCCTAGAAAAGCTTCTAAGCGTTATAAAGTTGCAGATACCTGTACCGAGAACGGACACACGTTCCCAAGATGAGTATTCTAAGGCGAGCGAGAAAACTAGTGTTAAGGAACTCTGCAAAATAACCCCGTAAGTTCGCGAGAAGGGGTGCCTATTTAATAGGCCACAGTAAATTGTGAGGGGCAACTGTTTATCAAAAACACAGCTCTCTGCTAAACCGCAAGGTGAAGTATAGGGGTGAAGCCTGCCCAGTGCCCGAAGGTTAAGCGGATGCGTTAGCTTAATGCAAAGCGTTGAAGTGAAGCTCGGGTGAACGGCGGCCGTAACTATAACGGTCCTAAGGTAGCGAAATTCCTTGTCGGCTAAATACTGACCTGCACGAAAGGCGCAATGATCTCTCAACTGTCTCAACACTAGACTCGGTGAAATTATGGTTCCAGTGAAAACGCTGGATACCCGCATCAAGACGAAAAGACCCCATGGAGCTTTACTACAACTTCGTATTGAAACTTGGCCTAACATGTGTAGGATAGGTGGGAGACAGTGAGATTAAAACGCTAGTTTTAATGGAGTCATCCTTGAAATACCACCCTTGGTATGTTGAGTTTCTAACCTGCTACTGTAATCCAGTAGGGGACAGTGCGTGGTGGGTAGTTTGACTGGGGCGGTCGCCTCCTAAAAGGTAACGGAGGCGTTCAAAGGTACACTCAATATGGTCAGAAACCATATGTAGAGCGCAAAGGTAAAAGTGTGCTTGACTGCGAGACCTACAAGTCGAGCAGGTGCGAAAGCAGGACTTAGTGATCCGGCTGTACGTCATGGAACGGCAGTCGCTCAACGGATAAAAGTTACCCTGGGGATAACAGGCTTATCTTGCCCAAGAGATCACATCGACGGCAAGGTTTGGCACCTCGATGTCGGCTCATCGCATCCTGGAGCTGGAGTCGGTTCCAAGGGTTTGGCTGTTCGCCAATTAAAGCGGTACGCGAGCTGGGTTCAGAACGTCGTGAGACAGTTCGGTCCCTATCTGATGTGGGCGTTGGAATATTGATGAGAGCTGCTCTTAGTACGAGAGGACCGGAGTGGACGTACCGCTGGTGTTCCAGTTGTTTTGCCAAAAGCATAGCTGGGTAGCTAAGTACGGAAAGGATAACCGCTGAAAGCATCTAAGTGGGAAGCCTCCTCAAAGATAAGTATTCCCTTGAAATTCCTTATAGACTATGAGGTTGATAGGATGGAAGTGTAAGTGTAGTAATACATTCAGCTGACCATTACTAATAAATTGATCGGTTTAAAAGTTAAGATGAATTCAAAGTCATTTTAATAAGTTATTATGCCAAATTACTATTCAGTTTTCAAAGTGCATACGCGTCATAGGACGCATTTTTTTATGCTTTTTATTGAAAAAAATAAAATATTTTAGCATTTAAAAAATATTTTATAAATTCAAAAGACAAAATACAAAAAAATTAAAAAGCCAAGCACAATCTAGCTCGAATTTTTAGATCTTTTTGTATTTTTTATCTACTTATTTTTATTTAAATTACTTATTTTCAAAATCCAAAAAGCGACCATAATTAGATTTTATATCCTATAATGAAATTCAATATGAGCAAGAAAAAGAGATTTTTAAGACATTTTTTACTCTTCACAGGGCCAATTACACTAGTAGCAACATCAGCATCTTGTGAAGCATCAATTAATAACACTAATCCCAATCCAAAAGATCAAAAACCAAATACAGGAGAAAATAACACCGGTGAAAGTTCGAATCCTGTTAATACAACCGGTGGTTCACAAAGTAGTCCAACAGAACCACAAACCAAACCAAAACAAAACAAAACAAAACAAACAGGTTTAAATACAACAACCCCAGGTGAATCTGTAACCCAGGAAAACAAACCATCTAATGATTCTCAAGTAGTTACAGATAATAAATATGAAGTAGTTAATACAACACCTATTGCGGAACTAAAAAGTTATTTAGAAAGCAACAAACCAAGTTCTCAACCATGACCAATTGAAAAAATCCAACATTATACATCATACGATGATAAAGTAAATCATAAAAAAGGTTTTGGATTTGCTGGTTTTTGAAAGAAAAATAAACCAGATAAAAATAAAATATTATTGATTTCTGAAAAATACTTTAATCAAATAGAATTAGAAACTACAACTTATAAAGGTAAAATTAGCGAGCCAAAATACATTTCAGCAAGTTATGATTTAGATAAGGGAATTTTAACTTTAAATATAAACAAAAAAGACGGTAGTCACGAAACATTAATAATCAACCTAACTCCAAAAGAAAGTGCTTCTCAAGAAGGGACTGCAACTGTTTCGGGTGAAGAACAAGAAAAAGATTTAACCCCTCAAAATACAGAACCTTCAAAACAACCCAAAGATAATGAACAAGCTTCACAAAATCAACAAGCAGGTGGTTCTTCTTCAGGAAGTCAAGGTTCAAGTAACAGTGGTGCACAATCTTCTGATGCTCCAATTGCTTCAAGTATTCAAAACGATGCACCTAGCGATACTCTATCAGGAACAACAGATTCAGGAAACGAAAAACAAACTCAAGGTGAATCAAACTCACAACCTGTAGATTCAACCCAAGGAGGAAGTACTCAAAATCAGGGAGTTCAACTCACTGCAGATAGCAGATATGAAGTAGCTAACAAAACACCTATTGCAGAACTAAAAAATTTTTTAGAAACCCACAAACCAAAATCCCAACCATGACCAATTCAAAGAATTCAGCATTACCAAAATTTCGATGTTAAAGCAACTCACAAAAAAGGGTTTGGATTTTCTGGATATAATCATGATCCAAAAAACAAAATATTATTCTTAACTGATGATTATTTTAATCATCTGAAATTAGAAGACAATAAATATATTTCAGCAAGTTATGATTTAGATAATGGAACATTAATTTTACATATAACCAAAAAAGATAAAACCAAAGAAACATTAACAATCAACCTAGCTCCAACATCAACAGTTTCTAGCGAGGATTCAACCAATCAAATTAAAGATCAAGAAAATTTACAACAAGGTGCTGATCAATCAACACCACAAAATAGTTCAAGTACACCAACTCAAACCACTTCTACAAATAATGAATCAAGTAAGGATCATTCAGTAGCTTCACAAACTACACCAAAAAGTGATTCAACATCAACTCCTCAAAATAACTCAGAAACTTCTGGTTCTGGAACTCAAGCACGTGAATCAGGTGTTGCAGGTGGTAATACAAATGTAAACAGTGTTTCTAGTTCATCATCTTCGAGAGGTTCAGGAGCTCGCGGTGTTTCGAATGCAGAATCACAACCTGCAAGCCAACCTTCTGAACAAACAGGAAGCCAAGATTCAAGTAACAGTGGTGCACAATCAGGTGCACAATCAGGTGCACAATCAGGTGCACAATCAGGTGCACAATCTTCTAATAAACCGAAAGAAAATTCTCAAACTGGTGTTTCAAGTACTCAAAACGATGCACCTAGTTCAGGTAGTGGTACCTCACCCGAAAAAACAGATTCAGGAAGCGGAAAGCAATCTCAACCTTTATCTCAACCAAATGCATCTGGGAATACCACAGATTCACAACCTTCAAATCAACTTTCTAATCAAGCAGGTATTTCTTCAGTAGGTCAAGATTCAAAGAACAGTGGCTCACAATCTTCTAGTGTTCCAGGCGGGACTGGGCAATCAGCTTCTTCAGGAACACAAAATGATACTCTTGTTTTACCTAGTTCGGGGAGTGGAACGCCTACAGAATCAACAGATTCATTAAATGAAAAACAAGTTCAAGGAAATCAAACACATGATTCAGCTAGTGCAGGTGACAATACAAACCTAGACAGTACATCTAAAGGATCACCTTCAAGGGACTTAGGTGCTCAAGGGACTACCAATGAAGTTTCACAACCTGTAAGTCAATCTTCTGGTCAACCAGGTGTTTCAGGTTCACAAAAAAATGCCCCAGTTGCAGATAGTGGTACTCCAACTGCACCAGCAAGTGGTTCAACATCATCACCTCAAAATGGTTCGGGTGCTCAATCACAACCAATTGTTTCGAACACTTCAGGTTCACAAGATAATGCTCCGAAAGAAACTAATGAAACTCATAGTTCATCGGTAGATTTAAATGGTTCAGGAACAGTTCCAACCAGTTCTAATTCAACTGTAAGTAGTGGAGATTCACAAAATCATTCAGCAAATGCTGGTGGTGGAAAAACCAATGATAACGGAGTTCAACTCACTGCAGATAGCAGATATGAAGTAGCTAACAAAACACCTATTGCAGAACTAAAAATTTTTTAGAAACCCACAAACCAAAATCCCAACCATGACCAATTCAAAGAATTCAGCATTACCAAAATTTCGATGTTAAAGCAACTCACAAAAAAGGGTTTGGATTTGCTGGATATAATCATGATCCAAAAAACAAAATATTATTCTTAACTGATGATTATTTTAATCAGATACAATTAGAAGCTACAACTTATAAAGGAAAAGCTGGAGATCGTAAATTTATTTCAGCAAGTTATAATTTAGATAATGGAACATTAACTTTACACATAACCAAAAAGACAATGGACAAGAAACATTAACTATTAATTTAACTCCCAAAAGTAGTTAATTAAAATTAAATTAAGCAAAAAGTAGAAATCTTAATAAAGAAGTTTCTACTTTTTTCTTGTCTTTAATTGTGGATATAAATGCAAGATATTGATATTAAAAACTTTTTTATTTGCTATAATTAAAAAGTATTTTTAGAAAGGCACAAATTTTCATGAAAAATTTATTTTTTATCCTTTCTAGATTGGTTTATAAATCAAAAAACAACTGGAAAGAATTTTGAAGTTCCAAAGATATATTTAAAAAAATCATTTATACCTTTGTACTTTTAGCAGTATTTGTAGTTGGGACAACAATCACTGCACCTTTTATTAAAATTACAACAGGATCAGACTTATCTCAATCAAACAATTCATTTATTGATACTCTTAATTTAGTTGGTGGTGGAGGACTAAAACAATTTTCGATTTTTGCGTTAGGAATTAGTCCTTTTATTAACGCTTCGTTAATTATGATGATTTTACAAACTCCCATTTGTCCACCCATTTATAAACTATCACAATCTGGACCACATGGAAGACGGAAAATCAATATTATCACAAGAATTGTGACTTTAATTATCGCGTATCCACAAGCTGTTTTCTTAATGAAGTCACTTTCGGCTGGGAACAATCCATTTATTAGGCTAGTTCAAACTAATGTATTTGCTCCTGCCGTGGTTGAATGATTTATTGTTCCAATGATTTTAACAGCAACTTCACTTTTTGCTCTGTTTATTTCTGAACAAATTACCAACAAAGGAATTGGGAATGGAACCAGCTTAATTATTTTTACTGGAGTTGCCGGAAGATTACCACAACAATTCAAAGCTTCATTCCAATATTTTGTTGGTGATATTTCTAACTCAAATGGAACTTTAGTAGGAATTATTAGCTTTTTAACTTATTTAGTAATTTACTTTTTATGTGTCTCAATTTTAGCCATTGTATACAATGCCGAACGTTGAATTCCAATTCAGCAAATTGGTGCTGGACGGAGCAAATCACTCAAAGAAATGGGTAAATTACCAATTAAACTTAACCCTGGCGGAATTATGCCAATTATTTTTGCAATGATGGTATTATCATTTCCTTCAATGATTGCTAATTTGCTTCCTAATACCAGTGCATCAAAACAATTTATTAACGAAGAGCTACAATTTACTAGACCGTTAGGACTTAGTTTATTAATTTTAATCACCTTTGTCTTTTCAATTGTGCTGGGATTACAACAATCACGAGCTGACAAAATTGCCGAAGATTTTGCAAAAAACTCGACCTTTATTCCTGGAGTACGTCCAGGTGAAGAAACTCAAGATTATCTAATTGGAGTAGTCTTTAGATTAAGCTTAGTTTCAGCATTTTATCTTATCATCATTGCTTCAATGCAATTTGTCGAGATTTTACTTGGACTACCAGCATCTATTTCCTTTGGAGGGACTGGACTAATGATTTTAGTGTCTGTAGCACTAGAAACAGTATTACAATTAAGCGCAAGACTTAAATCAGCAAGATTATCAAGACTAAGACGTCAATCAAGACAATATTTAATCAGCGAACAAAAAAACAAAATAGATAATAGAGGACTATTATGATAAAAAAAAACTTAGTGTTTATGGGCCAACCTGGAGTTGGGAAAGGAACCGTAGCTAGTTTTCTCACTAAAATGAGTGATATTAAACATATTTCAACCGGAAACATTTTTCGCGATGAAATAGCTAATCGAACCACCCTTGGAATTGAAGTGGAAAAAATTGTGACCACAGGCGGTTATGTACCTGATTCAATTACTAATTCAATTGTTGAAAAGGTCATTAAAAAACATCAAGCTCAAAATCAAAAATTTATTTTAGATGGATACCCCAGAACTATTGAACAAGCACAATTTTTAAATTCAATCGAAAACTTGGATTTTATCGCAATTGAGCTTTATACTGACGAGCACATTATATTAGAACGTTTAAGTGGACGAAGAACTTGTCCAAAATGTAAAAAAGGATACCATATTAAATTTCATCCTCCTAAAATTGAGGGAATTTGTGATGCGTGCCAATCGCCTTTAACTATGCGTAAGGACGATCAACCTGATGCAGTTAAAGGGCGTTTAGAAATTTATAACCAAAAAACTAAACCATTAATTGACTTTTACGATTCACAAAATATGCTCTTGAAAATTGATTCAAGTGAAGATCCTAAAACCATTGCTAAAAAAATTCTTGAAAAAATACAATAAAATGCTAAAATTAAACATACTTTAAAATAGTATATTTTTATTATGAACAAAAGATTAATTAAAACTCCGCAAGAAATTGCTAAAATCACCAAAAGTTGTTCAATCTTGGCAGAAGTCAAACAAGTTATTTATGACTTTGTAAGACCAGGAATTTCATTAAAAGAGATCGATCAATTGGCTTTTAATGAAATAATAAAACGGAACGCACAACCTGCCTTTCTCGGTCAATATGGCTTTCCTGCGACAGCTTGCATATCTGTCAATGAACAATTGATCCACGGTATTCCAACCGATTACATTCTTCGAGATGGGGATTTACTCAGTGTAGATCTAGGATGTAAATGAGAAGGATACTACTCAGATAGTGCTTTCACAGTTGGTGTTGGAACCATTTCACCAGCAAATCAAAAGTTAATTGATGTTGCTGTTGGAGCTTTTAACGCCGGATTGAAAGCGATTAAAAGAGGAGCACGAATCGGCGATATATCACATGCTATTGGCTCATATATCAAAAAAGCCGGTTATTATACTCCGAATGAATTTTGTGGACATGGAATCGGTCTAGCACTCCATGAAGAGCCCCATGTTCCCAATGATGGGATTAAAGGGACCGGAATGCTACTTAAAGACGGAATGGTCATATGCATTGAACCCATGATTACCCAGACTCCACATATTAGAACGTTAAGTGATGGTTGAACTATTGTGTCAAAAGATAAAAGCAACACATCACACTATGAACACACTGTTTTAATTAAAAATGGTAAGGGAATAGTCTTAACGAAAGGAATTTAATTTGTCAAAAGATGCTATCAAAATGAAAGCCGTAGTCAAGGAAGCTTACTCAACTGATTTATACTCAGTAGAACTTGAAAACGGAATTGTAATTAAAGCTCATATTTCAGGAAAAATGAGAGTAAATCACATTCGTATTTTACCTGGAGATACTGTTGATGTAGAAATGAGTCCTTACGATTTAACTCAAGGGCGCATTACCTATCGTCACAAATAAAGGAGAAACGCATGAAAGTTAGAGCAAGTGTTAAAACAATGTGCAAAGATTGCAAAATTATTAAGCGTAGAGGAATTATTCGCGTTATTTGTTTAAACCCAAAACATAAACAAAGACAAGGATAATCAGAAAGGAATAAGTAAATGGCTAGAATTTTAAACGTTGAAATTCCAAATGACAAACGTGTTGTTGTTTCATTAACCTATATTTATGGAATTGGAAAAACAATTGCTAAAGAAATTTGTCACAAAGCTAATGTTAGCGAAGATGCTCGGGTAAAAAATCTTTCAGAAGATGAACTTTCACGTATTCGTGAAGCTGCTAAAGGATATACCACTGAAGGTGATCTAAGAAGAGAAGTTAACCTTAATATTAAACGTTTAATGGAAATTAAATGTTATCGTGGAATTAGACATAGAAAAGATCTTCCAGTTCGTGGACAATCAACTCAGAAAAATGCTCGTACACGTAAAGGTCCTAGAAAAACCGTTGCTGGAAAGAAAGGTAAATAGATAATGGCTCGTAAATCGAAGAAAAAAGTTGTTACTACTGGAATTGCACACATTCACTCAACTAACAATAACACTATCGTTACCTTTACTGATGAACAAGGTAATGTTATTGCTTGAAGCAGTGCTGGAGCAATTGGATACAAAGGAACTAAGAAAAAAACTCCTTATGCAGCTGGACTAGCTGCAGCAGCAGCTTCTGAAGCAGCTAAATCACACGGATTTAAATCAGTTAAAGTAGAACTTAAAGGACTTGGAGCAGGAAAAGATGCTGCAAGAAAACAAATTGAAGTTTCTGGAATTACCGTTACAGAAATTAAAGATGTTACTCCTACACCACACAATGGAACCAGACCACCAAAACGTGTTCTTAAACGTGAACGTGCGAAAAAATAGTTTTACAAGAGGTTAATTATGGAAAAAATGACAAAACTAGATTACCTACAAAAAACTGAAAACAATAATAATGATTTCAATTTAACTATGCAACTTAAACCGCTTGAACGTGGATTTGGAAACACCCTTGGTGTTGCTTTAAGAAGAGTGTTACTTTCAAATATCACATCACTTGCACCTTTTGCAGTGAAAATTGAAGGTGTTGAACACGAATTCCAAACCATTAAAGATGTGGTTGAAGATGTTCCAAGTCTTTTAATGAATTTAAGAAAAGTACGTTTTAATTATAATCCTGAACTTTTAGGAATGGATGAAATTGTTAAAGCTGAATTAGTAATTAATTCAACCGGTAAAATTAAAGCTCGTGCTTTAGAAATCACTTCACATCCCAAAATTGAAGTAGTCGATCCAAATGTTGAAATTGCTACTATTCAATCAGAAAAGGCTCTTAAAGTAGAAATGTTCCTACGTCAAGGTAGAGGATTTATGTCGTTTGAAGAAAACAAAATTCTTATTGCCAAATTAGAAGATAAAATTCAATCAAACATTAAAAAAGGAAAATTAATTGCTGTAGATTCAAACTTTTCACCAGTAGAAAATGTTCATTACAGCGTAAAAGAACTCAACTCTGCTTCACCACAAATTGAAGAAGAACTTGAATTAAATCTTAAAACTGATGGAACAATTGCACCAAAACAAGCACTCAAACAAGCTTCAGAAATTCTAATTGGTCACTTTGCACGAATTGGTGAAGTTGAAACTATGAAAGTTGATATTTTCAAAGAAGAAATTATTGAAAAAGGAACTGAGTCACCAGAAATTGAAATTAACCAAGTTAATTTATCAGTTCGTTCATTAAATGCTCTTAGAAGAATTAAAAAGACTAAACTCAGCGAAATTGCTAAAATGACCTATGAAGAGCTTGAACAAGTTAAAAATCTTGGATCTAAATCATTAAATGAAATCATTGAAAAATTGCACGAATACGGTTTTAAACTAAAAGAGGGGGATGAGTAAGATGGCAAATCCGACACAAATTTATTCACGTGATACTAAATGAAGAAACGGTGTGATGCGTTCACTTGTTAGTGAACTTATAATCCATGGGAGATTAACAACTACTTTAACTAGAGCAAAAGAATTGAGAAGACACGCTGAAAGAATGATTACAAAAGCAAAAAATCCAACTTTAGCAAATCGCAGAGCAGTTGCTGCTTATGTCCGTGACATTAAAAACAAAAGCAATCAAAACGCACTTAAAGTTTTATTTGATGAAGTAGCACCAAAATACGCTGAACGTAATGGTGGATATACACGCATTATAAAATTACCAAAACGCCTTGGTGATGCCACTCGTATGGCAATTATTGAACTTGTTTAATTAACCTTCCCTTCCTTTAATTACAATTAGCATTTATAACGTAGCCTTAGCTACGTTTTTTATTAAAATACACAATTTAAAATTGTCTTGGTATTATAATAAAAATATGTCTAATACAACTAAGGAAAAGATAACAAAAATTACACAAAAAATCGGCAGAATCGTTTGAATTGAAGATAATAGATTTTGGGATAACGATTTATTTGCTTTTATTGTTCTTTATCATTCTCTTATATTTTCTGCATGTTTAGGTTCATTTTCACATCTATTATTTAAACTACCAATTTATTTTAATAATCCAACAATAGCTGGTGTTCAAATCTTTGTACTTGTTATGTTTATAATTGATTTAATCCTTCATTTGATTACTTATCATTATCAAAACACGGAAGAAAATCGTTTTAAACGCTATATTAAATTTTTCTTCTCTTACTATAACATAATTACAATTCTTAGTATTTCATTTTCATCGGTTTTATTTACGCAAATATATTTTAATAATTATGAAAACTTTGATTCAAAACTATTTAATTTTTTCAGCGAAATGTCTATTGTAATATTATTGAGATTACTTATGTTTTTAAAATTATTCTCGTTCTTTAATATCATTTTTAAAGTTCTTAAGGAACAACAAAAAATGTTATGAATAATTTCTGCCTTAGCTATTAACATAATTTTGTTATTTGCTTTAGGAATTTTAAGTGCTGAAAAAATTCATTATAATGCAGAGTTGAATAATCAGATTCAAAAATATGCCAATGACCATAAAGTCTCTTTTTTTGAAGCAAGCATTAAAATATCAAGTGATCCTTCAAAATTACCTAAGATAGAATCAAATACTGTATCTAATTTTTTTGATGCCCTTTATTATACATTTTTTACACTATTATCATTTGGCTATAAAAGCTTTTCTCCAAAATCAGATGTAGCAAAAATTTTAGTTGGGGCACTTTTAATTATTAGCATATTAATTATTGCTATAGTTTCTGCTGTAATTGGTAAAAGTATTGAAAAACATTTAAAAAACAAAGATAATATTAATCTTAATAAAGAAGAAAATGAATCAAAAACCAATTAAAAGTATGCCTTCAATTTGTGTGTCCAGATATATTCGTTTTCAGTTATAATTTTTTTATGCTTAATTCAATTAAGAAAAAACATCAACAAATCTTGAGAACAATTAGTGACATTGTTTGAATTAAAGAAATTAAACAAGATAACAAACTTTTCAAAGATAAACTTGCCAGATTGCAACTTTTATATGGATTATTGATTATTTTCGCATGTTTATTTTCGTTTGTTAATTTATTTGTGCCTTTAGGGCAAGATACATCAACATATGCAAAAGTATTTATTACCATTGCTCAAGTTCCAGTCTTTTTCATCTTTGTCTTTGATTTTGTAATTCATTTAATAACTTATCATTATCAAAATAATGAGAAGAATTTGCTAAAACTTTATTTTAAATTCTCAACTTCTTATTATAGTTTTGTAGCTATTTTTTGTATTCTAGCTTCAATTAACCTAATTGGAGTCTTTACTGGACCTAATACTTTTAATTCAAAAATCTTTGATTTTTTTAACGCATTAGGAATTGTGAGAGTTTTACGTTTACTGATTGTTTTAAAAATCTTTAGCCCGTTTAACACTATTTTTAAGGCCATTACTCAACAATCAAAACTCTTGATTAATATCTTCATTTTAGTAATTGTGTTAATCTTATTATTTGCATTAGTGATTTGAAATGCTGAAACAAGTTATTATAATGCACAAGTAAGTCAATTCATTCAAAAATATGCTAATGATCACAATTTAACAAAAGATCAGGCCGAGATACAAGTATTAAAGGACTCTAATTATCCAAGTGTAGGTTCAAATATTGTATCTAACTTTTGAGATGCAATTTATTTTACTACCATTACACTTACCACCATTGGTTATGGAGACTTTTCTCCACAATCTCCAACAGCAAAAGCAATTGTAGTGATAATCTCACTTATTGGAGTTGCTGTGATTGCAATTCCTTCAGGGGTGATTGCAGCAAGCTTTTTACAGCAAGTACAAAACAAAATTAATAAAAACAATAAAAGAGAGGAAAATAATGATTAAACTTGGTTCACACATATCATTTAAAAAACCTGGTTATTTAGCTGAAGCAGGAGCCGAATCACTCTCAAATGGAGCTAATACCATGATGATTTATCTTGGAGCTCCACAGACAACATTGCGTACTAGTGTAGAAAATTATCAACTTGAAAAATATGAGCTCATGTTTGAACAAGCTATTCCTAAAGAGGATATCATTGTTCATGCCCCTTACATTGTTAATCCAGCCAATCCTGAAAAAAGTAGTTTTTCAATTGAATTTTTAACCAAAGAAATTGAACGCATGAATTACATTGGAGCTAAATATTTAGTATTACACCCTGGAGCTTACACTAAATATTCACCTCAAGAAGCTTTAGACACGCTTGTTGATAGTTTAAAAACTATTATTAAAAATACCAAAGATGTAGTCATTTGCGTTGAAACAATGTCTGGCAAAGGCAGTGAAATTGGAATTACCTTTGAACAAATTCGTTACATTTTAGATTGAGTCAACTCAGATCGTGTTGCGGTGTGTTTAGATACATGTCATGTTTGAGATGCAGGTTATGATATTCAGCAATATGAACAATTTAAGGAAGAATTAAAAAAATGAGACTTATTCAAACACATAAAAGTAATTCACTTAAACGATTCAAAAAATGTTCTTTCTTCACATAAGGATCGGCACGAAAATATTGGAAAAGGATTTATTGGGTATGAGACACTTAAACGTTTTGTCCATGATCCTGAATTTGATAATATTCCAATCATACTCGAAACACCTTGAACTGATCAAGGACCAATTTATAAAGAAGAAATTGCCTGATTATTGGAAAAAGATAAATAAACTTAACAAGTTTTAAAATATTTTAAATATCATGAAACTAACCTCAAAAATTTGAGGTTTTTTATTTTAACTTAAGCTAATAAATCTAGGTAATCTTATAATTTCATTACTTAAATTTAAGCACTCTTGAATAATTTTTTTGATAATTTAGCAAAAAAGCTTTTTAATTGCTAAATTATGATACAATAAAACTATGAGCAGAATTAATCCTAAGTTAGAACAAATCCTTAGTGCAACCATTGAACTATACACCCATTTAAAACAACCAATTAGTAGTGCACACTTAATTGAAGAAAAAGAAATTAAATTTTCTAGTGCTAAAATTCGTTATTTAATGAAAGAACTTGAAGATTTAGACTATTTAAAAAAAGCTCATTCATCAAGTGGTCGAATCCCAACCCCAGTTGGATTAAGTTATTATGCCAAGCATATTGCTCAAGCAAATGAGAAATTGTTAGAAAAAAAACTCAAAAAATCATTCGATTCCAAAAAGGAAAAAGCTAACTTTACGATTGCTCAAGCAGCTGAAACAATTGCAGATATTACTGGATTAACATTAATTACTACCAAATTTGATAAATCATTAATTTTAAAAAGTATTGATTTAGTTCCAATTAGTTCGTTTATGGCTACAGCTGTAATGGTAGTGTCAAATGGGGAAGTCCATTCCAAAATGATTTCATTAGAGGATGATAAAGTTCAAATGAATGAATTAAAAATTGCTGTACGCGTTTTTAAAGAAGAATTAATCGGAGTTGCTTTAGAAGATTTAGTTGAAAAAACATATGCTCTTAAAGAAGTTCTCAAAAAAGAGGTTTCTAATTATCTTGCTGTAATTGCAGAGTTTGTCAATAATATTTTCAATATTAAAACCAAAAATAATGTTTATGGACGTAAAGAGTTAATTTTAAGCCGTAATTTTACCCGTGAGCAGGTCAATCAAATTATTGATCTAGTAGAAAATTATTCAATTTGAGAGAAAATTGAAAACAAACTAGACGAGCAAGAAAACTTAAAAATTGCTGTCAATGAAGTAAGTGCTTTTTTAACCAAAAGAATTAATACAGAAATAGGAACAACTGAAATTTCAATCGTTGGACCGCAAGATAGTGATTTTAACGAAATGAAGACGGCACTAAGTGTCTTTGAAAAGCTTTTAATTAAAGGAGAAAATAATGAATAAGATTAAAAAAGGTGATTTATTAAACGGGAAATTTGAATTTACATTTTTAGATGGAACTTTAATTAAACAATTAAGCGGATTTAGAAGTATTGTAATTGGAGAAAACGATTTTAATTGTGATTTAGATCATTTTTTAATTGGTAAAAAATATAAACGTCATTTTGAATTTCAAGTGACAATGGATTCAGAAAACGTTGATAAAGAATTAGTGAATCAAAAAGTGCTTGTTAAAATTTCTGATGCTAATATCACTCAGCCAGTTGTTGTTGAATCAAACCAAAAACCCCAATTAGATGAACTAAAAAAAGAAAACGAAGAGCTCAAAGCACAAATTGCAGCACTTAATGTGACAATGAAAGCTAATGAATATCTTTTTAAAGATAAAATCATGCAAGCTTCACAAAAAGCAAATGAGGCAATTCAAGAAAAAACCACTGAGATTCAAGATAAATTTACTAAAGAAAAAGAGGAAATTAAAAAATATGCTTTACAAAAGTTTATTGAAGAATTTTCAATCCCCTATAATAATTTAATTGCCGCAGTTAAAAGCGGAGAAAATTCAACTAATGATCAAGTTAAAAATTATTGTTATGGATTTTCATTAGTCTTAAAACAACTTGAACAAGCTTTAGATTCAAGTGGAATCAAAGTAATTGAACCAAATGTTGGTGATATGTTTAATGCTCATGAACAAGAAGTGATTGATTTTGAACATGATAATGATAAACAACACGAACAAATAATTAAAGTAGTTCGTTTAGGATTTAAATTAGAAAAACGTACTGTGGTGCCAGCCCAAGTAAAAATTAACAAAAATTTATAAAATTTAGCAAACAAATTCTTTGATTGCTAAAAAGTATGTTATAATTAATTTAGAGATAGATATTACAAAATTCAAATTATAAAAAAGGATAGGATGTAAATTATGGCAAAAGAAATAGTATTAGGAATTGACTTAGGAACAACAAACTCAGTTGTTTCAATCATTGAAAATAAACAATCAGTTGTGTTAGAAAATCCAAACGGAAAAAGAACCACACCTTCAGTAGTTGCGTTTAAAAACGGAGAAATTATCGTTGGAGATGCTGCTAAAAGACAAGTTGAAACCAACCCAAACACTATTGTCTCAATTAAAAGATTAATGGGAACCAATAAAACTGTACATGCAAACAATAAAGATTATAAACCTGAAGAAATTTCAGCTATGATTCTTTCTTACATGAAAGAATATGCTGAAACTAAATTAGGAAAAAAAGTTTCTAAAGCAGTTATTACCGTTCCAGCTTACTTTGACAATGCACAACGTGAAGCTACAAAAATCGCAGGAAAAATTGCTGGATTGGATGTATTAAGAATTATTAACGAACCAACCGCTGCTGCTCTGGCTTTTGGATTAGAAAAAACTGATAAATCAATGAAAGTGTTAGTTTATGACCTTGGTGGTGGGACCTTTGACGTTTCAGTACTTGAACTTGAAAACGGAACTTTCGAAGTGCTTTCAACTAGTGGAGACAACCACCTTGGAGGAGATGATTGAGACCATGCTATTGTTGAATGAATGGTAAAAGAAATTAAAGCTAAATATAATTTTGATGCTAAATCAGATAAAATGGCAATGGCTAGATTAAAAGAAACTGCTGAAAAAGCTAAAATTGACCTTTCAGCTCAATCAGTAGCTCCAATTAACTTACCTTTTCTTGCTGTGACAGCAAATGGACCAGTTAATGTTGAATTAGAACTTAAGCGTAGTGAGTTTGAATCAATGACTTCACACTTACTTGACCGTACCAGAAAACCAATTGAAGATGCTTTAAGAGAGGCTAAAGTAACTGCTGCTGATTTACACGAAGTATTGCTTGTAGGTGGAAGTACCCGTATGCCAGCAGTACAAGAATTAGTAAAACGCACTTTAGGTAAAGAACCAAACAGATCAATTAACCCAGATGAAGTGGTTTCAATTGGAGCTGCAATTCAAGGAGGAGTGCTTGCGGGAGATATTGATGATGTGTTATTATTAGATGTTACTCCGCTTACTCTTGGAATCGAAACAATGGGTGGAATTTCAACCCCTTTAATTGCACGTAATACCACTATTCCAGTAACTAAATCACAAATTTTCTCAACTGCCACTGATAATCAAAGTGAAGTAACTATTCGGGTAGTTCAAGGAGAAAGAGAAATGGCTAATGACAACAAATCACTTGGCCAATTTAACCTCGGAGGAATTGAACCAGCTCCACGTGGAGTGCCACAAATTGAAGTTAGCTTTACTATTGATGTTAACGGAATTACCACTGTTACTGCTAAAGATTTAAAAACTAACAAAGCTAATACCATTACTATTGAAAACTCTTCAAAATTAAGCGAAGAAGAAATTCAAAGAATGATTCGTGAAGCTGAAGAAAATAAAGAAGCTGATACTAAACGGAAAGAAGAAGCAGAAACAATTGTGCGTGCGGAAACATTGATTTCACAAGTAGAAAAAGCAACTAAAGAACAAGGTGATAAGCTTGATGATAAAGCTAAAGAAGAATCGGATAAATTAGTTAAAGAATTGAAAGAATTAATGGATAAAAAAGATATTCCAGCTCTTAAAACCAAACTCGATGAGGTGGAAAATGTTATGAAAAACTTTGCTAATTACTCAGCTCAACAACAAGCGACCCAAGAAAAAGACAGCTCAGCAAGCGAGGACGAAGCTACTATTGTTGAGTAAGAAACAAAAACCTCTTAGCAAGGGGTTTTTGTTTCAAATTTTTTAAATTTAAACAAACCAAAAAGGCATATTAAAATATAATTTAATAAGCAAGAGGGGATTAAGTGAGTTATAAGGCATTATATAGAAGATATCGACCAACATCTTTTGAACAAGTTGTAGGACAAGAGCATATTATTAATACACTTAAAAATATTATTTTAACCAGAAAAATTGGGCACGCATACTTGTTTAGCGGACCCAAAGGCTCTGGAAAAACATCGTTAGCAAATATTTTTGCTAATGTTTTAAACTGCATGCACGGTGAGGACTTAACTGTTGCTTGTGACACATGTAAAGGGCAAATTGGAAAATCTTTAGATATTATCGAAATGGATGCTGCTTCAAATAATGGAGTTGATGAAATTCGAGATTTAAAGGAAAAGATTGAACAATCACCAATCCATTCTCGTTTTAAAATTTATATTATCGATGAGGTTCATATGCTCACTAAAAGTGCTTTCAATGCACTGCTTAAAACGCTCGAAGAACCTCCTGCTCATGCTATTTTTATTTTTGCTACCACTGATCATCAAAAAATTCCGCTCACCATTATTTCTCGTTTGCAAAGATTTAATTTTACTAAACTTACTAATGAGCAAATTTATCAACATTTAATTAAAGTGCTCAATCAAGAGCGTATTGCTTATAGCAATGAAGCAATCAAATTAATTGCACGTTTATCATCAGGAGCCATGCGTGATGCCTTATCCATTGCTGATCAAAGTGCTTCATTTGGTGAAGGCAAAATTACAGTGGAAAATTTAACCACAAATTTTGGAATAGTATCAAATGATTTAATTATCCAATTAATTAATTTAATTTACACTTCCAAAACTAAAAAGACCCTAAAATTATTTTACTTTTTAAAGGAATCAGGAAGTGATCCAAATCAATTAGTGATTAGTTTGTTAAATATTATTAAAGAATGAATGATTTATAATTTAACCCATTCAAGCGATTTATTAGAATGAACCGAAATTGAACAAATTAATTCATTACAAATAAACCAAAAATTTGCCCTTAGTTTTTTGGATGAATTAAATGAAGTGTTAATTAAAATGGCACGCTCAGAATATCCTTTTGAATTATTAGAAGTTTTAATTTTAAAAATGTGTGCACATCATGTCAATGTTCAAGTGCCTGAACCAGCTCAAGTTATTAAACCAATCATTGAGCAACCTCTTGGTTCAACTCACGTTTATCAAAATACAAGAGCAAATGTTCCAATTCAAGAGCCAGAACTTCCTGATGAAGTTCATGATTGAGGCGATTTAATACATAAACAAACCGAAGAGATTAATTTACCTAAATCTAGCTTAAATTATGAACAAAAAGAACAAAATATCAATTTAAATAATGATTTAGTTCAAACGAAAAATCAAAATATTTATCAGAATTCACCGAAAGAAAACCAAGTTGAATATGAACAATTTTCAAGCGATTCTGAAACCAAAGTTATTGACCTAAGTGATAATGAAGGTCAAAAAATAAACATTATTAATAAATACGAAGAAAAGTGAAATGATCAAGAAATAGCCAATTTATTACACATTCTTCAACAAGGAATGCAAAAAAATACTAAAGATAGTTTTACTTCATTTAAAAAAATGTCTGAAAAAATGATTTTAGCTTCAGAACCATTAAAATATGAAAAAATGAAACTCCTTGAACAAACAAAAATTCTTGCTTCAAGTGACACATATATACTAATTACTTCAGACAATGAAAATGTGTTAAATCAAATTCATCAAATTCGTAATACTGAAGATTTTCAAAAGTATATTAATACCATATTTTCAGGTTACAAGCACATTTACGTAACATCTAAAGACCAACGAAAGAGAGCTCTTAATTTGTATAGAGATCAATTTATCAGAGGTATCATCCCAAGCGATCTTAAACCAATTGAACCCCTAACCCAATTAGAGAATCGCTTTAAAGATCAAAGTACTGAGAACCAAATTAAATCCATTTTTGGCAGTGCTGTTAACTTAATGAAAAGAGGAAAAAATGAATAACGAAATGTTAAAACAACTTAAAAAAATGCAATCTCAAATGGAACAAAAACAAAAAGAACTTGATGCAAAAGTTTTTAAAGTTGAAAAGCAAGGGATTGTTTTAGAAATGAAAGGTGATTTTACTTTAGTATCAGTTAATGTTGACTCAATTCTAATTGATCCTGAAGATAAAGAAATTCTTGAAGATTTAATTATAGTTGCAATGAATGAATTGATTGATTTAATCAAAGAAGAAACTGAAAAAATTACCCCACAAATGCCTGGTGGAATGCCGTTTTAATGTTTTTTTCAGATTCGATTAGCAAATTTATTGAAGAAATTAGAAAATTACCAAATATCTCGAAAAAACAAGCTGAAAAAATTGTTTTATGAGTGCTACAAAGCCCAGATTCAGATGTTTTACGTGTGGCTAATTCCTTCAAAAGATTGAAAGAAAAAGTTCATTTTTGCAACTTTTGTCAATCACCAAGTGAAATTGAATATTGTAAATATTGCGATAATGCCCAAAGAGAAAATAAACTTTTATTAGTTGAAAATTTCACTATTATTGACAAAATTGAAAACGCTGGTTTTTACAAAGGAAAGTATTATACTTTTAAAAATATTCTTAAAAAAGAATCAGATGTAGATAAAACTATGTTTGAAATTAATTCATTAAAAGAGTATGCTCAAAGTTTTGATGAAGTAATTTTAGGAATTTCGCCCACATTGCACGGAGAAATGACAAACGTTTTAATCAAAAAAGAATTATCAAAAATTGGAATTAATGTCTCACAATTAGCCATTGGAGTACCAATTGGGGCTTCAATGGATTATATTGACGAAATGACATTAAAATTTTCACTAATCCACAGACAAAAATAATAGGGGGAATTATGTTTATCACTTTTGAAGGTTTAGACGGAAGCGGAAAAACCACAATTATTAACAAATTAATGCAATACTTACAAAGTAAATTTAATTTATCTAATATTGTTTTAACCCGTGAACCAGGAGGTCAAGGACTCAGAGAGGCTGAAAAAATTCGCGAAATTATTTTAGACTCTTCTTCGGATCTCTCAGCAGTTGCTGAGGCAATGCTTTATTCAACTAGTCGGAGAATTCATCTTGAAAAAATTATTTGGCCAGCCTTACAAAGTGAAAAATTAGTTCTTTGTGATCGTTATATTGATAGCTTTTATGTTTATCAAGGTTTTGCTCGTAATCTTGGATTTGAATATGTGAAAAAACTTACTGAATTAGTAATTGATAATGCTCTCCCTGACATTACAATCTTTTTTAATTTAACCCCACAACAAGCAAAAATTCGTCGTAATAGTACTAGATTAGTGGAAGACCGTATGGAAAAAGAAAAAGAATCGTTTCATCAAAGCGTTTATGATGGTTATTGAACTTTAATTAAACAAGATCCAAAGAGATTTTTAATTATTGATGCTTCACAAAGTGAAGAACAAGTGTTTAATGAAGTAGTAGAAAAACTCATGCAACACGCTCAATTTAAGGAATATTTGAACAAACATGCTCACTAATGAACAAATTACCTTTTTCCATAATATCAAAGTTAGCAATAAACTTTCACATTTGTACTTACTTTTTAATGCAAACGCAAATATAATTAATGAAGATTTGCGTGATATTTTTTGCATTTTTAATGATGTTTCTTCTTCAAGTTTTGAGTCTTATACAGATTTTCCTAATGTCTTATTAATTGATAATTTAGATCAAAAAATCAAAAAAGAACAATTAGAAGAAGTTTTTATTAAAGCTCAATTACTTAATTTTCCACAAAAAAGAATTTTTGTGATTATTAAAAATATTGAAAATGCATCTATTCAAGGACTTAATTCAATTCTTAAAACTATCGAAGAACCCACATCAAATATCACTATTATTTTAACTACTACCAAAATACATGCAGTCTTAGATACTATTGTATCTCGAAGTTATTTAATTTCACTTAAGCAACGAAGACCAGCTGAATTAATTATTAAACTCCAAAGTGCAAATTTATATAATGAACAAAGTGAATTATTAGCTTATTTGTTTAATGATTATCAATTAATTATTGATTTTTTAGAGCCAGATAATTTTGATCAAATTGCCAATTTAATAAATATTTTCGAAAAATCACTGAGAAACAAATATTTATTATATGCACATTTAGCCACATTTTTTCAGGAAGAAAAGCATTCACTTAACAAAGTTTTAATCAAAACAATTATTTTTATTATTACTGCAATTTATCACAATATTGATTTTGAATTCAACCTTGGCTTAAATGTTTTAACCTTATCAAAAGAACTCCAAAAAAACAAACCACAACTTATTAAAGCGATTGATCATTTAGACGCTTTTGCTCAAGACCTTAATTCACCAATGAATTTTAATCTAGCCAAAGAGAAATTATTAATTAAATTAATGGAACTATATGAGTAAACTATATATTGTCGGAACTCCAATTGGTAATTTGCAAGATATGACTTTACGAGCCATCCAAACCCTGAAAAATAGTGATGTTATTGCTTGTGAAGATACTAGAGTAACTGCTAAATTATTAGAATATTTTGATATTAAAGAAAAAAAACTAATCACTTATAATAACTTTACTGAGAAAAATAGTGCCAAAGGGATTATCGAATTACTCAAAAGCCAAAAAATAGTGTCACTTGTAAGCGATGCAGGGATGCCAGTAGTATCAGATCCAGGCTTTGAAGTTATCAAATTATGTCGTGAGCAGAATATTGACTTTGAAATTATTCCAGGAGTAAATGCAGCTATTACAGCTTTTGTTGGTTCAAATTTTTCTAATACCTTTTCATTCCTAGGTTTTTTAAAAGATAAAAGTTCGCAAAGAATTATTCAATTAAATTCACTAACTCTAGGAACTTATATTTTTTACGTTTCTCCACATAAATTAGAAGCATCACTTGAAGATATAAACCAAGTTTTTCAAGGTAATGAGCGAGTCTGTTTAGTCAAAGAATTAACTAAAATTCACGAAACTTGATATTATGGAAATGCAAGTCAAATTTTACATGAACTAAAATTAAATAACACTATTAAAGGTGAATTTACTTTAGTACTTAATTTAACTAAAAGCAAAAATGTTAAAGTGAATAAGTACCCAAACCGTAATAAAATGCCATAAAAAAACACCCAAAAGTTACTTTAGGTGTTTAATCATAAAGTGGCATTTTTTATTATATTTTGCTTAAAAATTCTCTTAATGAATCAAAATCAACTTGTTCGTGTACGTTTTTATTTACTTGTTTGTAGACAAGATTATTGTCCTTATCTAAAACAAGCATTGCACGAGCATTAAGGAATAATTGATCAATTAATAAACCTAGTGAAAGAGCCATTTCTCTATGTTTGTAATCACTAAACATTTGAATTTTAGTGATCTTGTGTTGATCAATATATGAAGCTAATGCAGTTGGTAAATCTTGTGAAAATGAAACAAAATTTACATTTTCAAACTCTTGTGCAAATGAGTTAGCTAGTGCTACTTGCATATCGCAAACTCTAGTATCAATTGAAGGGAAAACAACTACAACTGTATATTTACCATTATTTTCATAATCTTTAGTGTTAAAAGTTCCAGCTAAAACTCCTTTTAACATTACTTTATCACCTAATTTTGCTTCTGTTCCAAGAAGTGTATATTCATCATTTAAAAAATTAACTTTATTCATGTTCGATTCTCCTGCAGATTTTGTATTTTTAAATCTGTTAAAATTTTAACATTATAAGACGTATAATCAAACAAAAAGTCAACAAGAATAATGCTTTCTTGATTGTGGATACTGATTATTTTTTCCTTTCCAAAAACATTAATTCATATTAATTCTAGGTTAGTTTAAGTACGAAAATTAAGAAAAAAAATTAAGATAATTTAAGTCATGTTTCTCGATACATGCAGCTAAATTCATCGAAAATTCAAGTAATTTTTAGAATAAAATTGAAAAGTTTTTCATATTTATTTGAGTTATTTTTCTCTTATTTTTAGGTACAAAATCAACAAATTTTGAATGTTTTTAATATCAAATTTAGTATTTTTTAACTTAGTAAAGTGGATAAAATTTAGTTTATATTGCTGAAAAACATAAAAATAGACACTTCAAAATTCTTCAAAAACTGAAAAAATTATCATATTAATTTGACAAAAATCGAAAAAAATTAATAAGAAAATTCAACATTTATCATTTAAATTTTAGATAAATTTGCTTAATTTTTAGCCGAGAAAAAGCTCAAAAACTGTAAATTGTGATTTTTAAATTTTTTATACCCCTAAATCAAAAAAGTGGCCATTTTGTGAGTCACAAAATCTCAAAGAATATAAATACAGAATATTTATAAATTTTCTAAAAAACCATTTTACGTCACTTTCTGTGTCACCATCAATTTTGTGCGTCACACTGTGCATAACATTTTATAAAAAGTATAAATACTATGTATTTATAAAATTACAAGAACGTAAGTGTTAAGATGTTTGTATGCCCCTTATCCTGCTTTAGAGCATATGCGTATACGCGCGAGGATTTTGAGGAATTGTACGCACTTATTTTTATTAAATATTCAAGATCTTAAAATAAAAATTTGGTATGCTTATCTATGAGTTGTGTCACTGCTTGAGTGATATTTTATTCAACCATTAAAAAAGACAATAGCATTGAACTTATAAGCACAAAATTTATAGATAAAAAATTTGAAAATATCTATTAAGGTGCTATTTCTTTTTTAAAAAACATATATAATTTTTTTATACTAAATTTATAAACCAAAATATTGAAAAGACAAAATCTGTTGAGCAACATTTTGTCGCAAACTAAATAGGAGAAAAATGAGTCTTAAAAATAAATTAATAATCGGTGCTTCAGCTACATCATTGATTCCATTAGCAACTATGTCATGTTCAAATGAACGATCAGCTTCTGAGAATAAGGCCATTGTTGATGCAGCAGCATCTTTAGTTCAAGTTTCTGTATACGATAAAGAATCAGGTAAGGATAATGCAAAAGTAAAAACTAACATTTACAATGTGTATTCAACATATGTTAAGAGTGATAGAGACGTTATTTTCCATGGTTTTAATCCTAAAAAATATCAAGTGGTTGATACTTCATATCAAAACTTTAATGGATACACAGTTGTTAAGTTCAAACTTAAAGATATCAAAACATCAACTATAAGTGAAGAGAAAACTTACACCATTAAAGGATTCAAACTTAACCCAGAATACACCCTTCCTCTTTCGTCTACTCAAGAAGCAAATGCTGATTTATTTAAATCAGAAATGAGATTAGAAGCAAACACTGATATTGATGCTCAAGTAAAAATGTTTGCTGCACTTGAAAAATACATCCCAAATTTCTCAGGATATACAAGTGATCAATTCAATCAAGATCTCAAAAAATTAGAGGAATATCTTAAATTCTTACAAGATAGATTTGCACAAGAAAATTATTCCACAGATTTTGAAGTTAATTCTATTGGGAAATATTTAGATCATAAAGTTGATTCATTTGATTCATTATATCCACAATACAAAGAAGCACTTAACCGTTTATTATCTCTTAAAGCAATTGCATTCTTAAACGACAATTCTCAAAATGGACTTTCTGATAAAGAATTTAATACTTATGTAGAAGACTTTAAAAAGAAAGTTGAAGATATTAAAAACAATCCATACTGATCAAGAAATCCTGAATTACCTAACAAATACAATTCTGACCTTGAAGCAATTTTAGATGAGATTAATACTTTATTAAGCAAAGATCCAGCACAAAAAGAAAAATTACAAAAAATTTTAGAACAATTTGGTCAAAGCGATCTTTCACCTGAAGATCAAATTAAATATGCTGTTCTTCAAATTCTCAATCCAAAAGATGGGGCTTCAAAATTATTACAAACCATTCAAGGTGAACTTGACAAACTTCGTGAAGCTGATCAAAAAATTCCTGCTACACAAGAACAAAAAGACCAATCTGACAGATTCAAAGGATTGATTTTAGCATCTCAAGACCAAATTACTAAAGCACTTACTGAATTAGAACCTTTAAAATCTGAAGATGAATTTGCTTTCTTATCTGCAATTAGTGGATGGGATAATCCTGATGATCCAGATTATGAAGCACCTAAAAACTTTGCTGATGCAAACCAAAGAATTAAAGATTCTTTTGAAACAAATTTCAAATTAAAAACAAATACTAATAGTTGATACTCAGAAGATCAATTTAACAAAGATTTAGTAACACTTGAAAAAATGTTAACTTTCTTACAAGAACAAAAAGTTACAGAAAAAGATTCTCCTGCTACAAAACACTGAGATTTTAATATCAACAATTTATACGATGTTAAAAAATACAATTTAGATAAATTCCTTGAACTTGAACCAGAATATACTCAAGCAATCACCAGATTATCAACAATGTCTACAAATGTAGATAAAAACCTTACTGGACGTGATCTTTCAGGATATTATCAAGTTCAAAATCTTAAATCTAAACAAACTGATATTCTAAAAAAACTTGACGAGTTACGTCAAAAACCAGAATTCAGAGGATTGCCAAAATTAATTTTAAAAGCTTTTGGTGATGATCATGCCAAAATTAAAGATTTTGCTGAAGGTTTATGAGATGAAGAATTAGGTACTTTTGGATTGAATAAAAAAGGAACCTTGAAGGAATGAGATTCAAAACTTGCTACATTGCTTAAATTGATCATACCAGGGCTTAATAATGGTGTTAATGAGCAAAATCAAGCTGATAAAGACAAAATAGTTAAAGACTTTAGAATCAATTCAAGCCATGTAACCAATGCTGTTGAATATGTTGCAGCTACTTATATTGACCAACTTGGTCAGGCCTTTGCTCACGTTGATGAGTTAATTGATGAGTTTGAAGACGAAAATCTTACTACTGAACAAACACAAGATGCAAAAGACATGCAAAAATGAATTAGATATGCTCAAGTATATATTCCTGCTTTAAGAAACTTAACCAAACCTCCTGTGCCAACCAAACCTGAAAAACCAAGCACACCAGGTGGTGATGTAGATAAAGAATATAAAGAATCACTTAAAAAACATGAACAAGACGTTAAAAATTACTTTGCCAAAGCAAATAAATTAGAAAAAGAATACTGACAAGGTTTAGATAAAAGCAAAGATCCACTTTACAAAGACAAACAAGGTGAAGAATTATTCAATTCAGATTTAGCATACTATACTAAATTCATGGAATTTTTACAAGATAAAAATCCTGTTTCTGGCTTTGAAACCAAAGCCTTAGATGGCAATGAAGATATTAGTTCGATAAGCGATCAGAAAACATACTATAAAGCAAATATTGACTTATTTAAATTAAGATCAACCAAATTTAAAGAAGTATTTGGTAGACTTAGAGGACTTGCTGCGTACAATTGAATCGCAACTGTAAGACCTGAAAGAGTTCTAAAAGATCCATCAAAACCTCAAGACCAAGACAATCCATCGGTTATTAAAAAAGACGCAAATGGTAAGGACATTCTAATCGCTCACGCAAATCTAATTACTCCTGAAGCACTTGAAAAACTTTACAATGAAAATAAAGAAAAAGCTTACGATTTATTCTTTGTTGACATGACACAAGACAATGCTTCAAAATCATCTGCTAAGCCAACTGAAAATCCAGCTAGAGATAATTATGATGCTAACTTTGATTTTGTTAAAAAATCATTTAAAGATTACAATGATTTAGGAATGGAAAAATCAGATAATAAAACCGCAATTCTTGACGAAGAAAATTATACTTTTGCTGATGCAGATGCTTCGCTTAGAGACAGATATTTACAATACCGCAAATTAACAGCATTAAAAGCTAGATTAGATTTACTTGAAGAAGCTTACAGCAAAACCGCTGTATCAAATGCTCAAAATGATCAAATTGAAAATCTTAAACTTTATCTTAAAGGATTTAAACCTGCTGATAAAGAAAGATTCCTTAATGATATTAAAAATAAAGTTTACACACTTCTTTCGCGTTCAGAAGGAAAAAAAGCTGGCTACAGTGTAGATAAATTTCTTGGAGAGAATTTTAATCCAGAAATGGGAGATAAATATCAAGGTGATTTAAGAGATGTTGCTAATTTCTTAGATTATTTAGAAACATCAAAAGCTTTAGATCCTAAATTAGTTCACTCTACACACAAGATTCAGAGCCAAAAAGATAAGGCTTTTGACGCATATACCTTAAAACAATATGCAGATTATCATATTGCTAAATACGCAGATTTAGAAGCTAAATTTGTTAAAGCAATGACTACAATTAATTCATACGTAGTTGAATCATTCCTTGAAAAAGAAAATATTGATCCAAACTTCCAAACCACTAACCAAACCACTCAAGTTAAATCACTTATTGAGAAATATACAAAAGAATACGATGAATTACTTAAAAAACACCCTGATATTAAAACAAATGATGTATTTAAAGCTGATATTGCAGTATTAGATCCTTTAAAAACATTATTAGAAGAAATTAAAGAAGACACCAATAGTGCTGAAAAATTTACAAAATTACAAAAAGATTACTTTATTTCTTTACCTACAAATAGCATAGATAACAAAAACTATATTAGAGTGGAAGAATTATCTAAATTTATTCTTTACTTTAGCTCATTTAAATTCCATGTAAATGAATTTACATCACAAACATTAGGTCCAAGCCAAAAAGATGATCTAAACGCGAAAGAAAAAGAATTAAACGATAACAATTATCTTGTTACTGATGCTGATAAAGCAGGTGCTGAGTTATTAGCTATTAATAAAGAATTCTTACACCCTGATCACGAAGCTGATACTACAAAACATCTTGATAAACACTCATATTCAGAAGCTGATTTAGTTAAAGATGTTAATCTTGTCGTAAGCTTTTACAAAGAAGCTGCTAAATTAAAAGCCTTAATTGAAGGAACAAGATCTCAAAATTCATCAAGATTATTTAGAAAAACACTAGAACTTTACAATGCTGGATACAATTTAGCTAAAGCAGCTTATAAATTAGCACTTGAAAGAATCTACAATAACAAAGTAGACCTTTACAAACTAAAAGCTATAGAAATTAAAGAAATTACCGCAGTTAATAAATTTGATGACAATGTTCAAGATAATAATAAAAATGCAAGAACATTATATACAACAGCTATTGCTACTCAAAAAGACCTTCTAACATTATTTGCTCTAAAAGAAGACAACTCAGCTGATACAGCTATAACTCAAACAGATAAAGAAAGCAAAGCAAAAACAGTTCTTGGATCTGATGCAAAATCAGAAACTACCCCAGGAGCAAACGCTTCAAATATTACAAACGCAATTAACAAACAACTTAAACTATTTATCTTTAACATTTCTCAAACTAAAGCTAATATTGATTCAAACACAAACAAACCAACAAACTAGAAATAATAATTTTAAAATAGGTTTTTATCAAAACCTATTTTTTATTTAAAGCAATTAAAATTTGATTATTTTTTTAATATTACTAAAGGTCTTGATTTATAATGTCAATAAAAAAGCCAAATTTTGTATAATTTAAATAAATATTTTATTTAAATTAAACAAGAGAGGTGACATTGAAAAAGAAAAAAAGAGTGATTCTCGTATATGTTATTTTCGCGATTTTCCTTATCTCTTTTGTAACACTTTTAACTTTTATTATCATTAATGCTGATAATACTTATATTTTAGCTTGATTATCATTAGGAGTTCTTGCTACTCTAGCTTTTGAGGCTGTAGTCTTGTATTTTATCTTATCACGCTTTATCAAGTCGCGTGAATTGATTAAAAAATCATTTAATTCATTTGTTGAGAATATTATGACCAATAATAATATTGGAATTATTATTTATGATTCAGGACAAGAAATTATTTGAAGTAGCTCGTTTTTAAAATCAAAATTTAAAAACAATTTTATTGGATGAAGTTTAGATGATTTTTTTCAAAAATTTTATGGAAATAAAAAGAAAGTTGATTTAAATGAAAATAAAATCGAATTTTCAGAAAATGATCATATTTATGAAGCTCAATTTTGACCAATTTCTAACACTGTGGTAATTCGAGATATTTCAACCGAAAATCTATTTAAAACAATAACTGCAGAGCAAAAGCCTGTCATTGGCGAAATTGAAATTGATAACTTTCAACTTTATCAATCAATTCTTTCAGAAGAACAATTTTTCAAACTAAATAAAGCCGTAATTGATACTATTGAAGAATATGTTAAAAAATATAACATGATTTATCGTCAATATACAAACGGGAAATTTATTGTTTTTACCAATGAAAAAACCATTTCTGAATTAATTGAAAATCAATTTGATTTATTTATGAAAATCAATCAAAAAGAAATTGACAATTCATACAAAATTTCTCTATCAATTGGGTTTGCTAGTGGATGGAGTTCATTCCAAAAACAAATTGAACAAGCCAAAAAAGCCCTTTTACAAGCCCAAAATCGTGGAGGAGATCAAGTTGCTATTTTTTCAAATACCCGCAACCCAATTTATTTTGGATCTAAATCAGAAATTGTTTCTGATAATAGCCGGATTAAGATTAAAAATACTGCCTTAGAATTAAGAAAAAAATTAATTAGCAATAAAATTGATAAGGTGATTATTTATGGACATAAAATGGCTGATTTAGATGCTATTGGGTCTGCTTATGGAATTTATCAAATGGCTAAAGGTTTTAATAAAAAAGCCTATATTGGTAATTTTACTTTTGATCACACCACTAAACAAATGATTTCAAGTATGAAAAGTGTTTTTGAACGAGATTGTTTAACTTCCAACATGGAACACTTAACTAGAATAACTAATGAAAACACTTTAGTAGTTTTAGTCGATAATTCAGATGTGCTACGCACTGATAATATTGAAGCTCTTAAAAATACTGATCGTAATAATGTCTTTGTCCTTGATCATCATCGACCAGGCGAAAGCATTGATTATTGTCCAGTAACTAATATTTATATTGATACCACTGCTTCATCAACTTGTGAAATTGTCACTGAGATTATTTCCTTTGTTGAAAATAAAGTAAGCATTGATCAAACCACAGCTCAATTATTACTCAATGGTATTTACTTAGATACTAATCAATTTGCCAAATCAGTATCGCAAAGAGCTTTTTCAGCTGCTAGTTACCTTGAAACTAAAGGAGCTAAAGCTTCAATTGCGGTTGAAATTTTAAAAATCGATAATGAAACACGTAAAACTATTGATTTAATTTTAAAAAACCTTACTGAAGTCAAAGAAGGATTTTTTCTTGCATATTCAAATATTGAAGCTTCCAATGATACTATTTCCATTGCCGCTGATGAGATTTTAAAAATCAAAGGTCGTGTAGCTTCGTTTGTAGTGGCAAAACTCAAAGATTCTAAAGATAAAACTAAGTATAAACTTAGTGCTCGTGGAATCAATACTAATGTCCAAATTATTTGTGAATCAGTTGGCGGTGGTGGGCACTTTAGTTCAGCAGCGGCTGTTTCAAATGAAGATTTAAATATTTTTGTTGATAATATTAAACATGCAATTGTCATGTCAGGAGCAAAAAAACATGAAAGTAATTTTAATTAAAGATTGTAAAGAAGGAAAAGCAAACACTATTGTTGAAGTGTCGAATGGATATGGAAGCAACTTTTTAGTCAAAAACGGATTTGCCTTGCCTTATAATGAAAAAACAGCTAAAAGTCTTGAACGTAAATTACAACAACTCTCAGCTGATGAACACGCTAAAAGAAGTAATTTTTTAAAAATTAAAGAAGAACTTGAAACACTCACCCTTAAATTTGTTCTTAAAGCTGCTGTGGATAAGAATTTTAATTTGCACGTTCATAAAAGCGTTTCAACTAAAGAAGTACACGATGAACTCAAAAAACTTGGTTATAATTTACCCAAACACGCTTTAGAAAAAATTCACTTTGTGTCAGAAGGTACTCATGAAGTGAATGTCAATTTATATAAAGATATTCACGCAATTGTGAGATTGGAAATTAGCATAAATGTCGCAAAATAGTAAACCGGAAACAAACTACTTAACGCTGATTAATAATTTTTTAAATCCCCAAACATTATTTCAAGATGACGAAATTGAAAAAAGCATTCTCGCCTCAATGATCTTAGACGAAGAAATGCAACAACGGGGAGCTCAATATCTTAAAGAAGATAACTTTTTTGTTCCAGAAAATAAACAGTTATTTCGCTATATTTTATTTCTCAAAAACAAAATGGGAAGTGCATTCCCGTTCTTTGATTTTGCTAATTTAGTCCAGAATTTAGACCAAATTAAAAATAATAATGCCTTTACTGAAGTAACTCCACTATTAATTTCACTTATTGCCTCAAAGATAGTGAACGAAACCCACTTTTTAACCAATGTGGAAAAACTAATTGATCTAACTAAAATGCGAAATGTTGAAGCTTATTATGAATATGAAATTAACAAAATTAAAAACGGTACTGGTCAAATGGACTGGAAGGAAGCATATTCAAATATTCAGCAATTCCTTTCAGATAATTCACAAAATTCAATTCAAAGCAGTTCATTTAAACACATTTATGATACTTCGCAAGAATTGCTCAATTCAATTAATGAACGCTTAACTGGAGTAAGTGAAGATTTTGTTATTAAAACTGAATTTGAAGCGGTAGATAAATTTGTCAATGGCTTCAAACCAGGTCAATTTATCATTCTAGCTGCTCGTCCCGGAATTGGGAAAACTGCTTTTGCTCTTAATATTGCCCGCAATATTACTTTAGAAAATTTGCGAGCAAGCAATGATCAAATTATTAATTCAATTAATGATCAAGACACTAAAATTCGGCATGTAGCCTTTATTTCCCTTGAAATGCCAGCAAGTGAATTGACTTCACGTTTTTTATCTACCCATTCAGAAATTCCACTCAACAAAATTCAAGATCCTAAAAGACTTAATTCATATGAAAAATCAAAATTAGATTCGTTTGCTTTATCATTTGATAAAATGAATGTATATTTTGATGACGTGCCAACTAGCAGTATAGACGATATTACTTGAAAATTAAGACTATTAAACAAAAATTTAAACTATCAACTTGACTTAATTATCATTGATTATCTCCAACTTATTTCTGGACCACAAGGAGGACGCGGGAATCGTCAACAGGAAGTTTCAACTATTTCACGGAACCTTAAAACCTTAGCTTTAGAAATGAAAATTCCTATTATGGCACTGTCGCAACTTTCACGTACTGTTGAAACACGTGAAGATAAACGACCTCAATTGCACGATCTTAGAGAATCAGGGTCAATTGAACAAGATGCTGATATTGTGATCTTTTTAAGTCGAAATGCTGAAGACAAAAGAGAAGATATGAGTTAT
Organism: Mycoplasma sp. 1578d; assembly: GCF_024582695.1. NCBI lineage: Bacteria > Bacillati > Mycoplasmatota > Mollicutes > Mycoplasmatales > Mycoplasmataceae > Mycoplasma > Mycoplasma sp. 1578d. Next base: position 751,787 of record NZ_CP102081.1, on the reverse strand, counting down.
AATACTCTACTTTCAGTAGCTAAAAATCGGAACGGACAGCTTGGATTAGCTGGTTTACAATATAATGGAGAAATTGTTAGTTTTACCGAATTTATCAAGGATTCAAACAAATAAGGAGTTTTTCATGGAACCTATATCCCATCATTTAATTATCAAGTCTAAAGGAGATTGCTAATGCCAACGCACTTGATAATTATTCTATTAATTGTTTTATTTATTTTATTTTTACTCAGTAGCATTTTTAGTGGAAGTGAAACAGCATATAGCATTATTTCAGCGGCTAAAATTAATGCTTTAGTTGAAGAAAAAGCCCGCAATGCAACCTTAATTCAAAAACAAAAGAATAAATTTAACCAAATTTTAGGAACTATTTTAATTGGAAACAACATTGTCAATGTTGGGTCTTCTGTACTCACATCGCTACTACTTTCGCAAATATTTGGCAATGATAATGTTTGACCAACTGTTATTTCAATTGCAATTGTCACCCCAGTGCTTTTAATTTTTGGTGAAATTGGTCCTAAACTAATCGCTAAACATCATTGTGTTAGATACTTACAAATCTTTTCGCCCTTTATTGAAATTATGTACTGAATTTTATGAGTACTTACACTTCCAATCAGTAAAATCGGGAAAGAAGTGTTAATAACTCATACTGAAGATGATCTTAAAACCATGATTAATTTAGCTCAAAATGAAGGAGTATTGCAAACTGGAGAAAGCATTTTAGTGAAAAATGCTTTAGACTTAGACTCAACTAAAGTACAGCAACACTATATTCGTTTAAAGGATGTATCATATTTAGATTACAAAGATAATATTGCTACAGCTAAGGAAATGTTCAAAAAAACTAATTATTCTCGACTTCCAATTATGAAAAATGATCAATTAATCGGTATGGTTATGCTCAAAGATATTTTTCACCTTAAAAAAGGAAAAATAATTACTTATATGCAGACTCTTCCGTACATTTCAGCAAATTCACTTCTTTCATCAGCTCTAGATAAACTAAGAAAAGATCGTGCTCAGATGGGACTAGTAGTAGAAAATAATAATTCGACTAAAGTTAAAGGAATAATCACAATTGAGGATATTCTCGAAGAAATTGTCGGTGAAATTTACGATGAGCATGACAATGATGAAGAAATTTATGAATTATCGCTGGAAAAATCACAAGTGCAATCTGGACTATTTGTTTATGATGTTTTTAAACAATTAGATATTCAAGTCTCTCTTCTTGAACCTGATGAAGAAGAACTAACATTAGAGCAGTATTTGCTCAAAAAAAGTGGAGATAAGAAACTTTATAAGAAAACTTCTTTTACTTTAGAAGACAAATATCAATTCAAAGTCATTTCAATTGCTAAAGATAAGAAAAGTTATAGCATTATTGAGATTAATAAATTGTAAATCCTTGCAAAAATTGTCTCTGGACAATTTTTATTTTATTAACAAAAAATTTATATTTTTAGTCTGATAAAGTAAAATTTAAATATAAATATTTTAAGAAGGTATTATGGATATTAAAATTTTTTTAAAAAACAAGGAAAAACCAGCCCAAAAATCTGATTCTAAACTTGATCCAGAACATTTAATAAACTTGAGAAAAGCAGAAATTGCTCGTATTATTGCTCAAACATACGATTCAAGTGGAAACCTATTACCAGAAAAATCGCCAGAAGAACTTCTTGCTCAAGCTAAAGCTCGCAAAAGAGCTTTAGTCATGAATTTGATTTACATTAGCATTATTGTGCTAGTAATTACATTGTTATTTTTAGGAGCTTACGCAATTAGTATCTTTGCAGGTTAATATGATTTTAATTATTATTTTAATCTTTGTGCTGGCTACTTTTTGAATTTGTCTAGGAATCTTATCGGTTTTACTGTGACCAAGAATTAGTAATTTTATTTCCAAGAAAATTGTCAAAAACAAATATCTAAGCTTAGGGACTTCTTCACAAGAACGTTTGATTTATGAGCTCAAAGACACAGTCGAATATTTATCTAAAAAACGAATCGGAGCTTTAATTACTCTAGAGAACAATGAAAGTTTAGATAATTTACGTACAGACGGAATTATTTTAAACGCTAATTTATCAAGTTCATTGTTAATTGCTATTTTTAGTAAAGAAAGCCCAATTCACGATGGAGCAGTTATTATTAGAGATAATAAAATTTACTATGCTTCTACTTTTTATAAAATCACTAAAAAAAGTCTTGATAATAGCTTTGGTTCACGTCATCGAGCTGCACTGGGAATTTCAGAACAATCTGATGCTACTACTATTGTTGTATCAGAAGAAACCGGGGTAATTAGCATTTTAAAAGGTGGCTTAATGACCAAAGTGCCAATTAGCGAATTTAAAGAAACACTTCTTAAATATATTAAAGATTAACCGCTATCAGAAAGGAGGTTTGCATGTCAGAAAACAAGAAATACGATTTATTAAATGATTTTGAAAATCAAATCCTCCTTGAATTAACCGAATTAATTCAAAGTAAAAGTATTAAAAAAATTCGCGATTTCTTAGATCAATATACTTTAGCTGATATTGCATATGCTACTGAAAGTTTAGATCCTAGTTCGCAATTATTTTTACTACGCTCTCTCAAAACAGTTGATGCAGCTGAATTATTTTCATATTTAGATGAAAACATTCAATTTAAATTAGTTAATAATTTAACTGAAGAATGAGGAATGAAACTTTTGCAAGAACTTCAAACTGATGAGCTTGCTGATATTTTAGAAGATTTACCAGCTAATTTAACTCGAAAAATTCTCAATAATACTGATCCCCAAAAACGGGAAAAAATTAACTCAATTTTATCATACAACGATAATCAAGTCGGAAGTATTATGTCAGTGGATATTTCAACTGTGACTAATACTTTGACTTGTAAAAAAGCTTTAGCTAAGATTCGTCGCGATTATAAAAATAAAGTTGAATTAAGTCATCACTTATATGTTGTGGATCAAAGAGGAGTTTTGCTTGGTTCAGTTATGCTCGAAGAGATTGTTTTTTCGGATGAAGAAGAAATTATCGATGAAATTTACTCACCAGTACGTTCAGTACATACATACGATTCTAAAGAAGAAGCATCCTTAATTTTTGCCGATCAAGATCAATCAGCTCTCCCAGTTATTAATCGTGAAAATTATCTCATCGGGATGATTACATCTGATGATGTTATTGATGTTATCCAAGAAGCAGCTACTGAAGATATTTATAAAATGAGTGGGATTAACCCAGATGCTGCTGAAGAGAGTTATTTAAAAACAACTGTTTGGACTATTGTGAAATCACGGATTTTATGATTGCTTATTTTAATGCTTTCAGCCACCATTAGTCAGTTAGTTATTGAAAAATTCACCAATATTAGTGAAAGTTTTCTTACAGAAACGCTTCACATCACCATTCCTGCAGCTATTATTGTGGCTTTAATTCCAGTTATTTCTGGTTCAGCAGGGAATGCTGGTTCACAAAGCTCAACCACAATTACTAGGGCTACAGCTTTAGGAGAGCTTGAATTTAGAGATGCAGGGAAGGCAATTTTAAAAGAAGTTAGAGTTGCGATTATTGTTGGTGTGTTAATGTTTATCTTTAACATTCTTAGACTCTTTTTATACTTTGTAATTTTTCGTACAGCTGGAGTGCCATGAAGTGCACTAGCTTTTGTAATTTTAGGAAGCTCATTTTCACTTTTTGCAGTCGTGATTATTGCTAAGATGCTTGGAACCGTTATTCCAATTATTGCTGTGAAATTTAAAAAAGATCCAGCTGTCATGTCAGCTCCAATTTTAGCTACACTCTCTGATGCTATTTCTACTCTTATTTTCTTTGGAATTAATATCGGAATGCTCACACTTGGGGTGGCACTGGGAATAATACCAACCAACCCGATTGTTAATTAGCTCAAAAAAGATATAATAAAAGTAATAAATAAATTGTTGATAAGGAAATAATGGAAATTGCTAATATTGAAAAATTAAAATTACTTGCTGAAGAACATGAAAAACTAGCACAAGAGCTTAAAATTATCAAAAAAGAAATGAAAGATCTTGTCGCAAACACTCAAGTAGAAATTGATGAACCATTATCAACTGGTTCACGAGTAGTGTATAAAAAAATCACTCCTAAACCAAGTTTTAACTATCGTCAATATAGTGCTTATTTACACAGTGAAATTCAACGTTCAACTTTAAGTGAAAAGGAACTAGAAAGCATTATGCAACAATTTACCGAACAAAAACCTGATAAATGAAGGTTAAAAATCACAAAATAGGAGACATATGGGCGATATTTTTATATGAATTGTCTTTGGAGCATTAGTTTCCTTAGTGGCTGGATTTTTCCTTTTCAAAACTATAAAAGATAAAATTGATGCTCGAAAAGAAAAGAAATTATTAGAACAATTTAAAGCCGAAGCTAAAGAATATTCGCAAACACTAATTATTAGCATTAATCGTTTAATTGAATTAAACGAAGAAGAATTAGAAAACTTTAAAGTTAGTATTGGTGACATGAAAATGAAAGATATTAACGCAATTCCAATTGAATATTTAAATCACGTTATGACTTTAGATCGATTTAAACGATTTGTCTTGCCAAATCCAGAAATGCAAGATTTTGTGAAAAATTTAAATCATTTAAAAGACATTAAACCAAACTCATGAATGAAAAAGTGTTCAAAAGAAATTTATTTTTTTAAAGAGCAAGCCAAAAAAGCCAAAGAGCTTATTTCAGAACAAGATGTTCAAAAAGAAGTTGATTATCTAAATCAACATTATGCCTTTGAAAAAAGAAAATTAATTGAAAGAAGGTAATTTATGTCCAAATTTAAACTCAATTTAAAACTTAATAAAAACAACATTCCTAATATTCTAACCATGATTCGCATCTGAATGGCATTTTTTCTCACTGCTTTTTTAATTTTTCATGGTTATAAGGTCTTTCAAGTAGGATTTGCTAGAATCATTGATTATCAACCTTGGTTATCATGGTTAATGTTTGTCTTTTTTACAATTGCTATTTCAACTGATTTTGTTGATGGATACTTAGCTCGCAAATGAAAAACTGTTTCAGATTTTGGAAAGCTTTGAGATCCTTTAGCTGACAAAATCATTACAATTGTCGGCCTTATTTATTTAATTTTATCGGGTTGATTTAATGTCGGCCTTGTTGTATTAATTATTATTCGTGATCTAATTGTTGATGGATTAAGAATTCAAATGGCACGTCAACAAGTTGATATTAAAGCTAATCAACTAGCTAGAATTAAAACTTTTTATATTTCAATTTTAATTATTGTTACTTTATTAATCAACGCGATTTTTAATAGTGCAAATTATGATTCAGGTATTTTAGGAAGTTTAAACGAAGTAGTTTCAGCAGCTAAGAGAGCATTTTCAATTTTAGTACTATTAGGACTAATTGGAGCAGTTGGAATAAGTTATGCCTCAGGTTATCAATATTTAGATAAAGCACTGAAACTTAAAAATAAAAAATAGTTATTACATATGAAAAAAATTAAAAAATTATTGTGATTGTTTCCTTATACAATAGTGAGTTTAAGTTCTTTTTTGCTTGTTTCATGTGAGAATCCGTTTTTACCAAAGACATTTAAAAATAGTGCAATTGAGTTTGAGAACTTTGTTAAAAAAGTTGAAAATACTGCTGCACAATCGCCAGAAAATAACAAAAAATTACAATATATGCTCGTTCCGCTTCATTCTTCACTTGAAGTGTATCAAAAAATTCTAGAACAAATTAATCTTAACAGTTCAATTGCAGCAAATGTTGTTCCAGAGCAACAACAGCAGCAATTAGCCGCTCAAATTCAATCACAATTAAGCATAGGTAAAATTCTCTTAAAAAGAATTTTAGAAAATACAATTGAATACGATTCACTTGGTGTAATGCAAGCATATATTATTTTGGATACTCAGGGCAAATCTAATTTTATTGGACTTACATCTGCTCAAGAAGAACTGAAAAAATATTATATTTCAAGAAAAACAGAATCCAAATACGACAAAGTCAACAACCAAGTATTTTGGTACGAATTTTGAACAAAAAAATTTTTTGATGATGTTGCAAAAAGTTTTTTTGAAACAAAAAAACTAAGCCAAGTTTTTACTGACCGAGAATATGAACAATTAATAGAAGAAATACACAAGAAAAAAGAAAAATATTTTGAGTTAATCGATAAAATCGACCACAATAAAGCAATTACTGATAATGAACTCGAATATATGAAAGAATACAAATTTGCTTATAATTATGACTTTAAACTAAATAACTACATAAGAGAAAACAAAGCGAATTAATTCGCTTTGTTTTTATATTTATTACCTAAAATTGTGTTAATTCGATCTTTAGTTGGTTCAGAAACTAAATAAGTACCTGCCACACAAGCGTCAGCTCCAGCTTTAAAACAAAGCGGACCAGTTTGATCATTAATTCCACCATCAACCTGAATTAAGTATTGATATGAATGCACCGCACGAAGATTCTTAAGTTCTTTAATTTTATCTAGAGCAATAGGCATAAATTTTTGCCCACCCTTACCCGGTTCTACTGACATAACTAATACTAGTGATAAATGTGGCAAAAATTCTTTAATACTTTCTACAGGTGTATGTGGTTTAATTGCTAAACCTATTTTTAATTGATCTTTATTATCAATTAAATAGTTTAAAAATTCTTCAGTATCATCAACGATTGCTTCATAGTGAAAAGTTATTAATTCAACGTGTTCACTCAGTAAATTAGCGTATAAATAAGGGTCTTGTACCATTAAGTGTGCATCTTTAAAATGTTTAGTGACATTTTTATCAATATTAATAATTTCGCCCACTTCAATGGCAGTATTTTGAACAAATTCTCCATCCATAATATCATAGTGAATTCATTTGATCCCCTGTTCAATTAAATGCTCAGCCATTTTGGGGCGTTGTTTAGGATCAGCATTTAATAAACTAGGTGTAACGTATTTTTTCATTATTTTTCCTTTTCTGTAAGTTGGTTTTGTAATTTTAAATAATTATCATATCTAAATTGTGGAATTGAACCATTTTCAACAGCCTGCTTAATCGCACAGACATTAATTGTTTCGTTTAAATGCAAGCATGAACGAAATTTACATTGTTGGGCAAGCTTGTCAAATTGTTCAAAACTACGTGCTAGTTCATACTTATTCATATCTAAATCCAGTGACGAAAATCCAGGGGTATCAATCAAATAACCATGATTAAATTCAGTAATATGAATTGCCCGAGTGGTATGCTTTCCTCTTCCTAGTGCTTTAGAAATAGCTTGCGTTTGATAATTATTATTACTTAATTTGTTAATTGTTGTTGTTTTTCCGACTCCTGTTTGCCCCATAAATACTGAGTATTTATTTTTAAAGATTCTTTTAACATCATTTACGTATGTTGGATTGTTGTTGTTAATTAAATAACATTGATAATTCATTTTTCTGTATTGTTCAACAATCATATAATCTTGACTTAAATCAGCTTTAGTAAAGAATAAAATTGGAGTGATTTTTTTATTTTCCACAATTGATAAATACTTATCGAACAAGAAACTACTAAATTGTGGCTCTTTAAAAGACATTAGCAAAATCATTTGATCAATATTAGCCACTTTTGGACGAATAAATTCATTTTTCCGTTCTAAAATTTGACTGACTTGATTATTTTCTACTATAACATCATCCCCTACTAATGGAGTAAGGTTTAAATATCTCAATTTACCAGCACCGCTAATTTTAATAAAGCTTTGATCTTGTAATTTAACAGTGTAAATGCCACCAATAATACTGAAAATTTTTCCTTTCATTGATTCCTTATTTAATGTTAAAAAAGATCACAATTAATAACACAATAATGATTAAAAGAATAATTACAATTCCAAAAACTAAAAATTTATTTGAAGCAAAAAATAAATCCTTTGTTTTTTGCACTTGAAGTGTTTTCATATTAATTGGACTTTGGGCTTTACCTTCAGGTGTTAGTGCCTTGGTTAGGTCTTTATTAAAATCTCAAACGCTTTCATAGCGTTTTTTAGGATCTTTAGCCACAGCCCGAGCTAAAATATTGTAAATTGACCATGGGACATCAATAAATTCACGAATATTAGGAAAATTCTTTTCTTTATGCATTTTAATGGTTTCATACTCATCTTTTCCTTTAAAAGGATATTGACCAGTCAACATTTCAAAAAAGACAATTCCCAGTGCATAAATATCAACAGCCTTGGTGATTTTATGATTAATTTCTGGAGCAGCATAATATGGAGAACATACAATTGTGCTGGTTTTAGTGATTCTTTGTGAATCAGGCGAAAGTGAAATTCCTAGATCCACAATCTTGATTTCTTGATGTTCAGTAACGATAATATTTTGACTTTTAATATCCCTATGGATGATATTAAAAGCATGCAATTCACCAATTCCTTCGTTAATTTGTTTCATGTAATTAATAGCTCTTCTGGTATCTAAACGCCCTTTTTTAGCTAAAAGATTACTTAAGGTTTCTCCTTGAATATATTCCATCACATAAAACATTTCGGCTTGATCTTGATAAAATTCTTCGAACTTAGGAATTGCCTTGCTTTTGATTTTCTTAAGCAAATCAGCTTCATATTTAAAACGTATGGCATTACTAGTGTCCATTGCGTTTTTGTAATACTTCAACGCAAATTTAATCTGTGGATTAGCCTTTAAATAAACTAAAAATACTGACCCGGCCCCACCTGAACCAATCAGTTTTTCAATTTGGTATTTTTGATACACCCTTGAGCTTTCTAATATGTATTTATTCTGCATTGAGCCTTTCAAGATGGATGATAATTCCACTCATATTATCAGTGGATTCTGCAATAGTAGCACGTTCGATTAATTGGTTAATTTGCTCTTTTGGTTCTAATTGTGTATTCAAAATTTGTTCCATTTCTATTTTATATAAGAACGAATGAACTCCATCACTAGTAATAAGTAGTTTATCAATTTTACGATAAATGTCACTTTCAATTTCTTCAAAATGAATTGTGGTTTTAATATTTAATCCAACAGCTGAAGTTAAATACGAAGCGAGCGGATTAGCTTTAGCTAATTCAACTTTATAACCTTCTTGAATAAGTTTGTTTTCAACATTATTATCTTTAGTTGCTTGAATTAAGTTTTTAGTATGAGTCACAATATATACTCTTGAATCGCCTGAATTAAAGAGCAAAATCTTTTCTTGCTGAGGTAAAATAATTGCTCCAGTTAAAGTAGTACCCATATTTTGAGTAATTTTATTTTGTTGAGCAGCTTTTTTAATTAACTTGCGACATTCAAGCACAGTTTGATCAACCCAGTGCTCAATTTGTGCAAATTCAGTGAATTTAAAATTTTTTTGAAAGCTTATCCCAAACTCAGACACAACAATATTAGCAGCAATATCACCACCTGAATAACCACCAATTCCATCGCAAAGAATAGCTAAAGTAGCTCATTCATTTTGAAACACACCAACACGATCATCATTCTTTGAACGATAATTTCCTTTGATTGATTTACTTGCTACTTTCATTAATTCCTAATTCTTTATGTAAAATGGTTCGGATCTCATCAGCGGCACGTTCAGGGACATCATTAATAATTGTATATTTAAAAATACTTGATTCATTAATCTCTTCAGTTGCTTTATCAAGACGTGCTTTAATCACTTCTTCTGTTTCAGTACCACGATTAATAATTCGATTCTTAAGTTCATCCACTGAAGGTGGTGCAAGAAAAATAGTAATGAGGTTATAATTATGCTCATTAGATTCAAGAAGTTTTTCAATAACTTGTTTAGCACCTCTGGTTTCAATTTCTAACATTGGAACACGGTTTTTTGCATGGATTTTATCTAACTCTGAGTATAAAGTTCCGTAGTAATTATTGAAATGGTAAGAAAATTCAAGGAATTTTCGTGATTTGATTTTATCTCTAAATTCTTCAGTGCTGATAAAATGATAGTGAATTCCGTTGATTTCACCTTCTCTTGGTTTTCTTGTAGTTGCAGAACAAGAAAGATATAAATTTAGTTCTTCAAAGTCAAATAATAATCTTTCTACAGTTCCCTTTCCAACTCCACTTGGGCCAGTAAAAATGATAATTGGTTTACCTTTTCGTGCCATAATTATTTTTTATTATACTATTTTTTGAAGATAAAAAAACAGCTTTTAAATTAATAAAAAGATAAAATTTTAGTAAAATAATAAAGCAAATAAGGTGGTGTGATGTTTTTTGTTTTTCATAAACCTTGTAACGTTTTTTCGAATAAGGCAATTCGTCAAATCGGAAGGGAATTATCAACCAAAAAAATAGGGCATACTGGTACATTAGATCCACTGGCTAGTGGGCTTATGTTATTAGCTAGCCATGAAGATACTAAACTTTTACAATACATCACCCATAAAGAAAAAACATACATTGCTGAGTGCGAATTTTTTTATACCAGCATATCACTCGATAATTATAATTGTAATCCACAATTTACTGGGAAAGTGGAATTTAGTCTTAAACAATTACAATCGGTTATTGAACAAGTTTCTCAACAAAAAGAACAAATTCCACCCCAACTAAGTGCTAAAAAAATCAATGGAAAACGAGCCCATGAATTACTTCGAAAAAATGAGCAATTTCAACTTAAACCCCAACCAATTAAAATTCATTATTTAAAATTGCTTACCTTTGATCAGGATAGTTATAAGGCCCGTTTTGAAATGAAAATTTCTCAAGGAGGATATGTTCGTTCAATTTTAAGGGATATTGCTAGTGCATTAGGTACTACTTGTGTAATGACTAATCTAGTACGCACCAAAATTGGTAATATTAGTTTAGATGATTTGACTCAAAATCAATATAAGGAAATTAGCTTTGAAAAACTCATCAATCTTCCGTATTTTGAGATTGATAATCATGCAGAATCTAAGCTCAAACACGGAAATGAGTTTGATATTAAAAAAGATAATGGAAAATATTTAATTGTTAAAAATTCACAAATCATTTCAATTGGAGAAGTTAAAAATAATAAATACTATCCTAAAAGAGTATTTAATGAAAGGTTTTAGATGAAGACACTAGAAGGAAAAATTAAAATAGCAGCTTTTGATGTTGATGGAACATTACTGCCTAATGCTCATATTAAATTCAGTCAACACACAAAAGAAATGTTTGGACAACTTAGAGCTAAAAAGATTATTACTGTAATTGCCACAGCGAGAGAATTTGCTACTATTGGAGATTTTTTAGAGCAATTACAACCAGATTATTTTATTGGATCAAACGGTTCATTTATTTGGGATGTGGCTAAGAAAGAATTTATTTTTAAGAAAACCTTAATTAAAGAAGAAGTGATTCAAGTTTATCATCATTTCAAAGATGAGCTTAAAGGGATTTCCATTTCAGATTTTGATAAGGTGTTCAAATCTCCACAATTAAAACTTGATCATTGATTTGTTGGTCCAAATGCACATAATTATGTCGACTTTGACGAAGAATTACTAAGCACTGATAATTTATTTTTAATCACTATTAACAAAGATAATCCACATGATTTGATTCAGAGAATTAATGATTATATTCAAGAGCACAATTTATCAATGGAAGTAAATTCAATTTGAACTCGGGGACTTTTTATTCTGCCTAAAAATATTAATAAATTTTATACCTTAAATTTATTGTGTCAAAAATTAGGGATTAATGTCCAAGATTTAATTGCCTTTGGTGATGGAGCAAATGATTATGAAATGATTCGTGATTCAGGGTATGGGGTTGCTATGGAACGAGGTTCAGAAAGTCTCAAGCAAGTAGCTAAAGACATTGCTATTGATTGTGAATATGATGGAGTATATTTAAAACTTAAAGAGCTTAAAATTATATAGCATATGATTATTTATAACATTGATAATTTTACAATTCAACCAAATGACAACTTCATTATCGGTTCATTTGAATCGTTTCATATGGGTCATTTTCAACTTTTAAAAAATATCTCGAGCAATTCAGGGCGCAAAATTGTCATTTGTTTTAACAATGAAGAATTTATGCCTAAATTCGGAAAAGTCTTTTTCACTGATAATTTTGCTAAATATACAACTTTAGCTTCGCTTGGGATTAATGCTGTAATTGAATTAAATTTTTCCAAAATTTCACTTATGGACGGAAAAGATTTTCTCAATAAAATTTTTTCAAATCATCAAGTAAACATTACTGTAGGAAAAGATTTCAGATTTGGTCGTGGAGCTAAATATACTGCTCAAGATATTGAACATATTTTGCCAAACGCTAAGGTCAATGTTCTTGACTTATATAAAGTTCAAAATGTTAAAATCAGCACTAAAGATCTCAAAGATCTTTTAGAATTTGGAGATATTGATAAGCTTAATTTACTTTTACCAAAAAATTATTCTTTTTCGGGATTTTTTACTGGTTCAAACATTGTTCAAACACACGAAAAAATTGCTCCAATTCATCCTGGAATTTATATTGTTTTAATTAAAAGTCCAATTGTGGTGTATTATGGGGTTCTCCATCAAAGCTTAGATCAAAATAAATATCTTCATTTAATTGATTCAGAAATCAAATTTCCACAAAAACAGCAACTTTTAGTTGAGGTAATTGCAAAATTAAAAATTATTACATCTAAACCTCAAGATCTAGTGACTGAACAAGATCTTTGTGACGCAAAGTCATATTTTATTGAAAATAAAAATATGATATAATGTAGTGTAGAAATTAAAACATAAATTTTAAACTTGGTTAAAATACAAATTTTGGCTATGTTTAAAACATAATTAAGGAGATAATTATGGTTACAAAAGAAAAAAAAGCTGAACTAGTTGCTAAATATGGTAAAAATCCTAAAGACACTGGAAATTCATTTGTTCAAATTGCGATTTTAACAGAAGATATTGAACTTTTAAAACCACACTTTAAAAATAATCCAAAAGATAATCACTCAAAAAGAGGATTTTTAGCAAAAATCGCAAAGCGTAAAGTGTTATTACAACACCTTAAAAAATCTAATCCAGCTGAATACTTAAGATGTCTTGAAGAACTTAATCTTCGTAAATAATAAGTGCTTAAGGCACTTTTTGTTTGCGATTTAGAGTTAAAAAAGTGGAAGAATCCAGCAAAAGTTTTATTTTATAATTTTTTAACTAAAATAATATTAACTAACTGAATGGAGTTAGTATGGATGATAAACAAAAATTAATTAAAGAAACACTAAAAGAAATCGAAAAACGTTTCGGTACTGAATCAATTATGATTTTAGGAGATGTTCCTTATGGAGAAACTGAAGTTTTTTCAAGTGGTAGTTATGTACTTAATAAATTACTTGGAATAAATGGATTTCCCAAAGGTAGGGTAATTGAGATTTATGGTCCTGAATCTTGTGGTAAAACAACTTTATCACTTCATGCAATTGCTGAAGTACAAAAAAATGGTGGAATAGCTGCTTTTATTGATGCTGAGCATTCAATTGATCCTGTTTATGCACAAAATATCGGAGTAAACGTTGATACACTTCTTTTATCACAACCTGATTCAGGAGAACAAGCACTAGAAATTGTTGATTTATTAGCTAAAAGTGGGCATGTAGATTTAATTGTTGTGGATTCAGTAGCCGCATTAGTCCCTGAAGCTGAATTAAACGGAGAAATGAAAGATCAACAAATTGGTCTGCAAGCAAGATTAATGTCTAAAGCATTAAGAAAAATCACCGCGAGTTTAAATAAAAATAAAACTACTGTTATTTTCATTAATCAAATTAGAGAGAAAGTTGGAGTTATTTTTGGAAATCCAGAAACCACCACTGGTGGACGTGCTCTGAAATTTTATTCTTCAATTCGTGTCGAAGTTAGAAAAGGCTCAGTGCTAGGGGATGGTAAAGATTCAATTGGGAATGAAGTTAAATTTAAGGTAGTCAAAAATAAACTTTCAGCTCCATATAAAGTTGGTGTAAGTGAAATTTTATTCTCTCGTGGGATTGATACTTTAGGAGAAATCATTGATTTAAGTGTTGAAAATGGTAATTTAGTTAAAAAAGGAGCTTGATATTCTTATGAAGGCAAGAATGTGGCTCAAGGTAAAAAAGCAATGAAGGATTATCTAACCGATAATCCTGATATTAAAAATAAATTAAATTCTAGTTTGTAAACCAATGCAAGAAATAGACCTAATTTATCTGTAAAATGTTAAAATTAATAAGCTATTATGAAGATTATTTCTAACAATAAAAAAGCTTTTCGAGATTATGAGATTTTAGATAAATATGAAGCAGGAATTTCACTGCTTGGTTGAGAAGTAAAATCTTGTCGAGCCAATCAAGTTGATTTATCAAATGCTTTTTGCTCAATTTATAAAAATGAAATCTTTTTAAAAGAAGCCCATTTTAATAAATATATGCTTTTAAAAGTTGATGAACTTCGTGATAGAAAATTATTACTTCACAAAAACGAAATTAGAAAGATTAAATTCTCTTTAGAGATACAACCGCTCACTTTAATTCCTTTAAAATTGTATTTTAAAGCAGGTAAAATTAAGGTCGAAATAGGACTCGCTAAGGGTCTTAAAAAGTATGATAAAAGAGAAAAAATCGCTAAAGAAGAAACTCAAAAAAGGCTTCAAAAGGTAATTAAAAACTACCTTTAAATGGGGATGTAATGGTTTCGACAGGTGTAGGTTCTTGTATGTTGCAGTGGTGTGGTTCACCTTAAAAACTTCTAGGTTCCAATAAACGGAAAATCTGAAAAAGTTTCACCATCAATGATGGTACAAAATCAAACCTTTGCTTACGCATTTTAATTAGCGTCAAAGTCATTTATCTAAAACTCCTTTATTAGATAAATGGGTCTTAAAGGATAGTGGTTAAATTGACGATTTATTCACGAAAATCAGTCAAAGTTGTAAATCAAATTTTGTTAATTTCGAGATTTAATAACTAATTAAAATTAACTAAACTGTAGAAGCATATTAGCATTTACATGTGGACACGGGTTCGACTCCCGTCATCTCCACCATTGAATAAATGGTCTGATACGAATGTATTAGACTTTTTTTATTTTTTTGTTTAATATTATTAGATTTTAATTGCCTAAAATATAAAAAAATTCCATTATTTTTAATTAAATTTAAATTTTTCAGTCCGCGAATTTATTTAAATATTTATAATAGTAGTACAGGTTATTTTTTAAAAATATTGTTCTTTTCAAAAAAGTTAATACATTATGTTCATTTCACAAGAAGAATTTAACGAAATAGTTAGTAAACATCTTAAAGAAGGAGATGACTTTTATTATTTGTTATTAATTAAGATTATTAATAATCCTACAAGATTTTCCGGTTTGTTTAGATTATCGAACGCTAGGCAAAAATTACTTCAGAACATTACCCAAAGTAATGAAATTAAATTTGGAGATATTTTAGAAGAAATTACAACTAAATATATTCAAAAACTGGGATATACAATTTTTGATAAGCAATTAATTAACAATAAAAAGAATTTATATTTAAGCGTAGATCAATATTTTAGAGATAAAAATTCAATCTATGTTGTCGAAATGAAAGTTCGGGATGATCACGATAGTACTAAAAAAAGAGGGCAATACGAAAATTTTATTCAGAAATTAGATCTAATTAAATCTATACATAAAAATATCCCAATTAAAGCATCTATGTGGTTTGTTGATGATAAGCTTACAAAAAATAAGAATTATTATCTTGAACAAATGAAAATAAATAGATTTGACAATATAGAATTGAAATTGTATTATGGTGCTGAATTCTTTAATTCTTTAAACAGCAATCATATATGAGAGGAACTTAAAAAACATTTAACCTATTACAAAAAACAAAAGCGAACAATTGAATTCACAGTTCCAGATTTTGGAACTAGCACAGAAATTTTAAACGCATTAGTCAAATTACCAGAAAAGGAATGAACAAAGTTAAATTCAGAAAAAGAAGAATATGTTTTACTAAGAGATGAACTTTTTTCATCAGGAAATAACATAGAATTAGCAAAACAAAAGCGCTTATTTGTGGATAATGAAAAGTAATCAAGGAGGAAATATGGAATTAAAAAATAAAATTTTACTCGGTGATAATCTTGAAATTATGCAACATATACCCGACAAAACTTTTGATTTTTGCTTTGCGGACCCCCCCTATTTTATGCAAATTGAACGCGGTAAAAAGCTTTATCGAGTTGAAGGAACTGAATTTGATGGATGTGATGATGATTGAGATAAATTTCCTTCAATGGAAGAGTATAAAAAATTTACTTACAATTGATTATCACAAGTAAAAAGAGTGCTTAAAGATGATGGGGCTATTTGTTTAATCTCGGGGATGCAATCCATTTATGAAATTGGCTCAATTCTAAGAGAACTTGGTTTTTGAGTAATTAACGATATCATTTGAAAGAAAACCAACCCAACTCCAAATTTTGCTGGAACAAGATTAAATAATAGTCATGAAACTTTAATCTGAGCTTCAAAAAGCAAAAAAAGTAAATTTACATTTAATTATAAAACTGGTAAATTTTTAAACAATGGCAAGCAAATGGGTTCAATTTGAGAGTTTCCGGTTTGTTCAGGAAATGAGCGTTTAAAAGATGAAAACGGAAATAAATTCCATACTACCCAAAAGCCTGAAGCACTACTTTATCGAGCAATTGCTCTGTTTACCAAACAAAATGACTTAATTTTAGATCCATTTGGCGGTTCAATGACTACTGGAGCAGTGGCCAAAAAGATGGGCAGAAACTTTATTATGATCGAAAGAGATCCTAAGTATATTAAATTAGGACAAAAAAGAATTGATGAAGCAATCCCTCAAATTGGAGATGTTGAAAAAGCGATTTTTGATCAAAAACCTTTAAAAGTCACTTTTAAAGAAATGGTTAGAGAAAAATATTTCAACCTTAAAGAAACTTTCTATCATAAAAATGGAAAAAGTGCAATTTTATACGATGAAAACGGTAGATTAGAATACGAAGAATCTATTTTATCAATGCATGAAATCAGTGCTCAGATGATGGAGCGAAAACGAAGAGTTAATGCTTTTGATTATTTATTTGTCATTAGAAATGGAATAAAAGTTTCTATTAACCAAATTAGACAAGAATATCGAAATGATAAAATAAAGTTTATGTTTAATAAGTTTTAACAAATTTGTATTTAATTAATTAGTAAGCGATACGATTCTTTTATAAACATTTTTTAGTATGATTATATTATGGGAATTTCAGAACTTATTTTTTGAAAATTCGGAATTGAAAAAGAGCGTAAAAAAAGAGCTGAATTAATTGAGATTGAAAAACAAAAAATTATTGATCAATACGAAAAGCAACGTAAAGATATTAAAAAATGAATAACAATTTACTTTCAAATACTCAATGAATTTCTTAGCTCGCATGAAAATTTTAAAATGGATCATTTTATTCCTTATTCTGAATTAAACATACAAGAATACATTAAAACAAAAAATCCAAAAATACCTAATTTTTATAATACCAATGGCGATTCAGTTTACAAGTATCACAGACATCATGTTGATGAGATCTTTTTGACTAAAAATGATTTAATCAGTTCCAACCTATACAATTATGGACCAAGTATAATCGTAACTTATCAAGAACATTGTTTATTACATTATTTAATTGTTATGGCACAATTAGCTAAACCAAATAATGGCATGCTTCATGTGACTTGTGATTTTAAAAATTGAGATGCAATTGTTCAAAAAATGTGTAATAAATTACACATTGAATATGTAGAAGGATGAGATAAATATCTTGTTTCAAGTGGTGATGTAAATTAAAAAAGATTGGAAATTAATTTCCAATCTTTTTAATTTTGTCGTTTATATTATAAATCACGAATAAATTGATTTATCTTCTTTATAAAATAATTATCGAATTTTAAATCAGAATTTATTAATTAAAGCAGAATACAATGATTCACGTGCTGATCCTTTAATTAATTGATCTCCCTTATTTTTAAAATCTGCACTAGGAAGTGGTCTTAAAGTTGCAGTTTTAGGATCATTTTTATTTTTTCGATAAACAGTACTTTGACCACCGGCAATTGGGTAAACAGGGTTTCCGCCAAGTGCATCTCTTGCCGAGGTTACTAATCAATTATTTTTGTTAAAATTATTAAAAATGCTATCATTAAGTGAAGAAAAAATTGAATATATTTTTGATAATTCTTCAGGTGTTGGACGATAATTGGCTGGTTTTGAACCAAATCTAGTTGCTACACCAGCCAAAAAGTCTTTTTCACTTTGTCTTAATCATGTATCGTTTTTATGTGTGTTGAGATTATCTCTAAGTGGAGTTTTATTGATAACAAATAATGTATTTTCTGTTCATGAATTGTAGAAATACACTTTTCTTGCTACTGGATCATAATCAATATTAAAAGTATATAAGTTTAAGTTAATTCCAGTAGGAAGTTTATTAATAGCAGTTGTTCATCAAAAACCATAGTTATTATAAATGTCAGCAAAACCCTGCCCATGTCCACGAAAGATGTTGTCATAAGTTTCGGGTTTTCCGGTTCCGTTATTTCTACCATATCCAGGAAATCCGGTGACAGATCCACCGTTCAATTGTAAAAATGCAAAACCTTTTTCATTATCAATTGGGTAGATGTTTAAAGTTTCAAAATCCTTAGTCGAAGTTAATGAAACGTTATAAGTAATTGGAATTGATAGTTGATTTTCAAAATCAAATCTATATTTAGTTGGGGTATTTCGATTATCCTTATCTAAATAAGCACTCAGTCTTGAACTACTTCCGCTTGAGTTATATCTGATGTTTTGTAAATTTGGATCAGCGGTAGTAGTTAAGCTTGTCAAATAATTATTATTTGGCTGAACAATACCGTTATCCATAGTTGAATTAGTGCTATTTAGATCAAAGATTGCAGCTTTCATTTTGTTATACACTTTAGTGATAACTTCATTTTTTACACTTGTAGCATTTGCATCATTTTGACTAGCCACTTGCGGAATATTTCAACCAGCTTCATCAACATCAATGGCTTCAACTTTAGCTGCAGTTCCGACATTATTACCATTGATAAAAATACTTGAAGTGTCATTAGGAAGAGCAATTGTATCAAGGGTTTTAAAAGTGATTACTACATCTTTTTCAATTCTTAATCCACCAATATTGACATTGTTTGATTCGTATGAATAAACAACTTTGGCTCTAAGGGATTGGCGTGCAACTTCACTTTCAGTTTGAGGAATCAAATCAAACCAACCGTTTTGATCATATTTTTTAATATAAACTTTGAGTTTTAAAGGTGAGAAGATTGATTTTAAATCATTTGCATCTTTAACATCTTTATCAGTATAAGCAAACTGATCAAACATTTCTAGGAAGGTATCATTATCATCAATTTCCACTAATTCAGTGGTTGTTGCATTTGGGTCTTTAGCTACAATGCTATCAAATGTAGTTCTAAATTTCTTTCTAGTGAATTGATCATTAGCAATAATGACTTTATATTTTTTGTCAAAATCTCGATCAATGTTTTGTTCTACCGGCTGAAGAGGATTGGCTTTATTTGGATCATCATCAAGTTGATCAAGGAGTAATTTTTTGTTTTCTTGATCTTTAATTCAATCTTTATATTCAGTTAATTTATTAATTAAACTAGATAATTTAGTTGGTAATTGACTGGTTGAATTTAAGGTGGTAAAATCGAAAGTATCACTTGAATCAACACTATTTGACAAGTCTCTGATCGATTGTTTAAACTGAACAAACTTATCTTTGATTTTTTGTGTATTATTTGAAACAGTTGCATATTTAATGGTTTGGTAAAGATCAGCAAAAACAGCTTCAAGTGGATTTTGAGCTAAGGATTTAGTAATTGAGTCTTTAATCGCTCTTTCTAAAACCAAAAACTCATGGTTTAGTTTATTGACTAAAGTTGCAAAAGTAGCCAATTGTCCTGAATCTTTTTTACTTCCAATTGAAGTATAAATACGATTTGCACTGTCGAATTCATTTTTAAAGGTATCATATTGGTTTTCAAGATCTTCAGCTTGGTTATATGTATACAAGTTGTATTGTTGACCAGAGATATTATTTTTCAGTGCATCAAGAGTATTAGTTAAGTTTACATAAAATCCAGCACCACCAGTTGTACCTGTCGGAGCAAATTTTTGTGCAAATTTGGCTTTAACAGCATCCACAAACTGATCAATGATGGCTTGATAATTTCCAGTGATTACACTAACTAATGCATTAATTTTGTTTGAATAATCTGCAATATTAGTAAAGTCTGATCCTAAAGCTGCATTAATTGTGTCTTGAAGAGTTAAAAGAGGAGTGTAATCATTGGGATCAAAATCAGCACCTTTACGAACAATATTTTTACTTGGGGCAAAATCATTAATATAGTCAAGCAAGGTGGTTTTAATATTTTCAACTACGTTAACCGCTTTGGTATATAAGTCAAAAATTTGCAATTGAGCCACTGATTGAGAATTATTTAAATAAACGTTAACTTGCGAGTATGATAAATTGTCTTTATTAGCAATAGCATCATTGAGATCGTCAATTCCTCTTTGAATGAAATTATCAACATAAGTACCACGTGCATGGTTTGTATTAAGGTTGGTACTTGTGCTATCAAAGTAATTTTTTAACTCATTATCAGCATTTAATTGTTCAGTGAGCTGATCTTTTTTAGTACTAATTAATTGCTTAATATTATTAATAATAGTGTTGAAAAGTAGAAGTTTAGCATCTTCATCATTATCATGATTGGTTAATGTAGCAGTTACTCCACTTGCTCCATTGATTAATTGAGTAAGCTGATTAAACTTAGTTTCAACTGATGTACTATCAAGCGAAGCATCTTTTAGGGCGATTAAGTTTAAGGCTTGAGTATATTCCCTTTTTAAATTAACGGCATTATCAAAAGCATATTTAATCAGTGAGTTTTTAGCTCTGGCCCCTTCAGATGTTGCCACGTCAGCTGGATTTCTAAAGTAGGTATTAAATAAAACATGTAAATCTGGATTAGTACCATTATAAGCAGTAGTAAAAGCGTCTAATTTTTCTTTAATTACTTCTTTCTCGTTTTGATCTAAAATAATATCACTATCATATTGATTTTTCACTAGTTCGTATTTAGTTATTAAGTTCAATCTAAAGTGTGCATTTTCAATATCAGTGGTAATATTTTCGATTGATTCATTGCCGTCTAGTTTCATTTTATCGGCATCATTGTAATAACCTTTTGCCTTTGTGATTAAGTTTTGTGCTATAGTTTTAGCACTATTTACTAAAGGATCAACACTAATAATTGTGTCAATAAAATTATCGAGATCATAAACTTTTTGTCCTAAAGTTTTTAAAAGATCAAGTTTTTCTTGGATAGTTTCAATTTTAGAACGCACCATATTTAATTGACCAGAATGATCTGGATCAATGGTGAAGGTATTTTGAGTGTTGTTATCATTTTCTAATTGATCTAAAAAGGCTAATAAAGAGTTTTTTAAATCATTATGCACAAGCGGAGAAAACATAGTTTGTTTGAGAGATTGAATTTTGGTATTGGTGTCTCTTCGGTATTCGTTTCGTGTGCGAATTTGTCCTGTTTTTAATTGAATTTCTTGAATGATTTTTTCGCTTAAATTATTATATTCATTTACATTTTTAGAATTATTTGAGGTTAAGTCAAATAAATCATTAACTAGATAAGTATTGCCTGCTTCTTGACCAAGTACTGAATTAGTGTAAGCGCTTGCACGTGGAATACTATCTCAAACAAGTTTGAGAATATCATTTAAATCATTAACTGAACCAGCAAAATTACTTGTTGCCAATTCATTACCAAAAGCAAGAGTTTGTGCATTGGTGTCAATAATGTTTTTGAATGCAGTTGCTTTTGCGTTTAAAATATTGATTTTTTCTACTGCCTCTTGATTGTAATCGTTATTAGTTGCAGCAACTTTAAAAGCATTTAAATAATCATTAATATCTTTTAATTTACTTAAACTAACTTTTCTATTAAGACTTCTTAAATTAAAGTCTTGGCCATTAATAATATTTTGAATCTGATTGATTTTTGTGGCTAGAGCATCTGAAGCAACTAATTTTTTGGTTGTAAATTCGATTTGATTACTAAAATTATTATAAAAGTTAATATTGTTTTGATCTTGACCAATAACCGTTTGAGTAAAGTAACTATTTTTAGCTTGAGCTAAAAATGAACTTAATTGTTGTACATATGTGTTGATTAAATGAGAATTATTATTAGTTAAATTATCAACAGCATTTTCACCATTTGCTACATTTATGGCTAATTGAGCAATTGCTGGGACTTCTTGTTTAATCCGATTAACTTGATTTAAAAGATTAACTAATGTATCACGCTTAACAGTAGTTGTGGCTGATGTTTTAACTATTCCAACATAATTGTTAAGTTTAGTGATTACATCTGGATCAGATTTAGCTCCGAGAGAAATTTCAAGGTCTTTGACAATTCCGTATGGTCCATTGGCTAAATCTTTATTTTCTAAAGTATTGAGAATATTTTCTCTTAGTTCTTGAATTTGGACTTCTTTGACATAGGTTTTGTTTAATTCTTGGAATTTAGCTTGAACTTGAGCTAAATTATCTGATGGAACTACTAGAGAAGTTTCAGCAGCGGCTTTAAGCAACTCGATTGATGTGGTTTGTGGTTTTTGAATATAATCAGCAATTCGTTTTTGTAAGTTAAATAATTGCTCAAAATATCCAATTTTTTGATTAATTTCTTCAACCTCAGCAAGTGATAAACTCGTTGATGTAAGAGTGTTTTTTATTGAAGAATCAAAAGTAGTTTGATTTACTTTTATTTTATTGTGTAAATCAGAAGAACTTGAATTAATTGTTGTTGCAATTGTTTGTAGATCTTTTAATTTATTTAAAACCAAATCTTTTTTATATCCAATTTGTAACTTGATTTCATAAGCTTTAATATCATTGGAATCTACATTATTTCTACGGTTTAAACTTTTATCATTTTCATATTCATTTTTTATTAAAGTATAATAAGTGTTAAATTGATAAGAAGTGTTTGTTTTTGTAAGTTTGGTTGTGTTAGCATCCAAATCCACAACTTTAGTATCAATTGCTTGAATAGCTTGGTCCAATTGATTTAAAAGATCACGTTTTTTGTTTGTGAAAAACTTAATTTTTCCTTCAAATTCAACAGTTTTCTGTTTAATTTGTTCAACAGTTAAATCATTATTATAAATAAGTGATTGAATTTCTTGTGTAATAACGTTAATATCTTTTTTGAGAACTTGATAAATTTTTCATTCTCTATTTTGATCAAGCACTGCATTTAATCGTGCAACAACTTCTAAAAATTCTCTTTTAGCTTTAATAATTTCATTTACTTTTCTTAAAATATTAGTTTTAGAAGTGATTTTGTTATTATCATCACCAACTGATAGTTCATTATTTTTTAATAACACGAAAATATAATCAGACAATGTTTTGGTTGAATCATTGATACTATATAAATTATAAGAATCAAGTAATTGTGAAGATAGGTCAGATAGAGTTTGTAACAACTCCATTTTATTTGCTGCTTGAGTTGCTTTTTCTAATTCAAGTTGCGATTTTTGTACTGTTGCATAATTATTTACTTTATCTAAACTATCTTTATAAGCATTGCTTGCTTGATTGTTTTTTGTTTTAACTGTGGTTTGAATATGTTGATTAATTTTTTCAATTTTTTCTTGGTCATAAGCAAGTAAAATTTCATCACCACGCTTAAATAGTTGATTTTTGACGTTTTCTATTGATTCTAAATTTGGAATATTATCCGGATTGTTTAAACGTTCAATTAATTGATCTGTATTAGCAATTTCTTGTCTTCCATTTGCAATAGCTTGATTTGTTTTATCTCCTGTATATGGAGCAGAATTTTTATCAGCAATAATATTAAGCAAACGCTTTTTATTAATCTCAGCTTGATATAAAAGTGAAGTAATATCAGTGAGCTGGACCACTCTAATTAACGAACTATGAATTTTATCTTTTTTAGACACATCTTGTGAGTTTAAAAGTAATTGTTGATATTGTTTAAATAATGCTTTTGATCCTGAAGTTGATAAATCTCCTTGGTAGTTTGTGTCAATTGCGGTTTTAAATTGATTAATTTTTTGTTCAAGCAGAATTTTGACATCAACTTGTTCTAAATCGTTAAGGGCTTTATCTAATTTATTTCTATCATTAATAATTTGTTGAACAGAAACGTTTGGATCTGTAAATAGTGATCCAAGTTGTTTACGAGTGCTAATCACTGCGTCAATATATGGTTTAAATAGTGAAGCATTTGGATTGTTTTCTTGTTCTTGAAGAGTTTTTTGAGCATGTTTGTCAAGTAGTGATAAATCACGAAAATCATTGGCTGTATTAATTAAGTTTTGTAGTTTTTGAGCAAGAGATCCAATTTCAACTTCTAGTTCTGGATTTCCGTTCCCACCGTTAATTTGTGTACGAAGATCGTCAAGACGTTTTTTATAATTATTGTATAGATCAATTCTTTTTTGTTCTTTTTGTGTCGGAACATAAGAATCGTCATTGTTTGAAAAAACCTCTCTAAGGTAATCGTTTGTGAAACTAGAATATGATTCGGCTTGTGTTTGTTTATTAGCATTAATTAAGTTTTGAAGTTTAATGTTGTATAGTTTAATTTGTTGAATTAATTCAACTGAAGGAATTGGATTAAAGTCTTGAACCATTGCTTCTGAAGATTCGTTGAGTTTTCTTGCTTGTTCAATTAAATTTGCATTGACTGGATTGTTTAAATTTTTAACTAACCCAATTTGTTTATTTAATGAGTGAATAAGTTGTTTTAAATTGGTTTTTAAGATATTTCTTAATTCCTCATTTAGTTTATTTTTAATAGTACTTAAATAAGGTACAGTAACTTTGCTTGAATAAGTATTAACAACCTGATTATTCAATTCATTGAGTTGACTTTTAATATCTTCGTTTGTAAATTCAAATTCTTTAATTTGTGATATTTGCAATTGAAGGAGTTTTAATTCATTATTTAAATAAGTTAACTCTTCAAGTTCTTTAATTTGTACATTATAGAAAGCAAACAATTGTGTTGAAAGATCTTTAGTTGGCAAATCTTTATTTACAATAGTTTCAATTTGTGAGCTAATTAAATTGGCTTTACTTTTATTAATAATTTTATTAGTTAATGCTAAATTAGTTTTTTGGTTTAGTTCATCAATTAATTGATCGGCAAATTTAAGAGCATAAAATTGGCTGAACAAATCGCTTTTTGCTGAGATAAGCTCTTTTTTATTGCTAATTGAAGCTACTTGAAAAATTAGTGCATTAATTGCATTTTTATTAAAATTCAATAAAGGATTGAATTTATCAACGTATGAACTAAGTTCACGAATGACTTGTTGAATTTCAGATGTGGTTTTTTGCGTGTCTGAAATTTGTTGATAAAAAGTCACCACACTGTTACGAATTTGATTAATGTCAGCTTTAGTGAGTGCAATGTCTAAGTTAATTTTGGTGGAATCGAGAAATTTTTTGACATTATCTTTTTCTTTTTGATTATAAGCAGTGTTATTAACAAAAGGTTGTATTTGTTTTAAATACTCATTAATTTCATTAATATCGCTTTGCGAATCCAAAAGCATTTGCTCAAGTTTATTCACTTGTTTTTCAGTATCCTGTGATGCAATTTGGATTTCGTTTAAACGAACATTAGCACTGATAATACGAGAGTATAAAGGAACAAGCGATGAATTAACATCTTTTTTCAGACCATCAAAAGGAACAGAATCGAGTTTATTAGAGGTTTTTTCTAAAAGTTTAATGTATTTATTTAAATCATTGTTTTGTGAAGCGACCAATTTACTAATTTCTTCTGAAAGATTTTTTAAATATTCTTGTTTTTGTTGATTATTAGCTGTGTAAAAAACATCAAAGAATTTTAAGCTTTGATCTTTTTTATGTTGTGTAAGTTGTTCTTTAAAGTCAAGTTCACGAATTCGAGCTTCTTGGTTTGAAACAATTTTAGTCCAAAAAGTAGATGGTTCTTTATCTTGAGTCTCAAGCTGATTAATATTATGAATGTAAAAATTAAAGGCAATTTCTTGAGCTTTGTCAAGTTGGTTAAGTTTTTCAATTAAACCTTTATCTTTTGATTTTCAGGTTGCTTTAGCTTGAGTATAAGCATTAGCAACTTGGTCTTTTTGGTTTTGCGGAGCATTGATATATGGAACATAAAGTTTAAATAAATTTTCACCTTCAAGGAAATTTCCGTACACTGTTGAGTTATCGACTTGCTCATTTGAGTGAATAGCAAATAATGTCGCCCCTAAACCAACAGCAACAGGAACTGTTAGTGCACAAGAGACAATTAATACTTTTTTGAGTTTGTTATTTTTAATTTTAATCATGATTTTTCCTTAAATGTTTAATTAGTGAACTTTAAACTTAATATCAAATTTACCATTTGTCCCAATTGCTGTATAAAAATCAGCATGCCCAACTCCGCCCTGACCTGAATCTGCATCAATTGTTGTAATATTTGAATCGGCTGCTCATAAACGCGAACCACCTTTAGATCTTGAACCGTTTAAAGCCTTAAAGGCCAACCCTTCAAGATCTCTATATTTCATTTGTCTCATTACATAAGCAAAAAATGCATCATCATTTCTTGTTGAATTATTAGTTTTTCCTCTATTGCTTCGTTTAAAGAAGAAAACACGTCTAATTATATTTGCACTACCAAGTGAAATATCTTGTGGCGTTGAAGTAGGATTTTTATCAAAGCGATTTAGAATTTGTCACGAAACAATCATCATGATTTTGCCATCACTTGGAGTTGAATTAGTAACTGGAATACCGATGATAAATGGTAAGAATAATAAATTTTTTCCTTGATCTTTAGTTGCATCATATTGGTATTGATAGTTACTTGTTCATTGATATTTGGTATTATCTTTTGGGCCGACAAATCCGTTTGAATAGGACGCATTGTTTTGGTATTGAATTCCAGTATCAGAAACAAAGTTAGGGTTAAGTGTTTTTCAGTAAATTTTAGTTCCAAATTGAGTGTACCCTTTATAAGGTGCGGTAAGTTGAACTTTAACTCTAAAATCAGGTGAAGAAGTGGTCTTAGCTGTTCGAGGTCCATCAATTGGTTCAGTTATATCTTCAGTGAAAAATTCAAGACCGTATTCAACTTGTTTAGCAACTGAATATTTATTAAATGCACTCAATAAACGGGAAGGAGCCTGAAGATTATTTCATCCGGCTTCTTCAGCAGTAAATAATTTTTGACTTAAGTGTGCTTCATCTTGAATATTTTCTTTATGAATAACAAAAGTATCTAAAGTATTGAACGAAATACCTACGTTTTCAAATTTAATTCCAAAACTTTCTACAGTACCAAAGGCACTGTTATTTTGAGTTGTCGCATTTGGTTTGACATATCTAAAATAAAGCTTGATAAATCCTTTTCTAATTTCTGGATTAGCTGTTAAACGTGCATTAACATATTCAGCGTTTGGATCAGTTGACGATTTATAAGCAAATACTTGGACATTATTTGTGTCAAAGAAGTTGTTTGTGCCTTTGAGAATATTGAATTTTGTAAATAAATTACCAATAGTTCCATTACCAGAAGCGTCAATTTGATCATTAATTTTTTTAGCTTTATACTGAACTCCGTCAATTGTGACGGTTTCTTCTGGAATAGTCGTTCCTTCAAGGGTGTTTTTGAAATTTTCTACTGTAGTAGTACCTTTGGCCACGATATCTTCAAAGTTGGCTTTTCCGCCTTGAGTTTGAGTGAGAAAATCAAAGAATAAGTTAGTGTTATTTGAATCAGCAGTTCATTTAAATAATTTCAAAGCTAAATCAAATCCCTTCGTAATTATGCTGTAAATGTCAACATCACTAGCAGATTTTGCTAAATCATTTAATTCGTGAACACTAGTTTCTGAAGGTTCGGCTAGTTTATTGTACTCATTTTTAACTGCTAAAAATTTATCTGCATCAGGAGCAATATTTGGATTTGCTTGATCATTTGAAGCAATGTTTTTGAGCAGGTTATGAATGTCTGCTCGTCCTTCAAATCCAGTTTTTCCATCAATAAAATTAGTTAATACTTTTTGTAATGTATCTTGATCGCTTGCTGAAGTTCCAAAAACCAAATTAAGTAGCTTGTCTTTGGCTTTTGCTAAAGCTACCACGACATCTTTATATGTATTAAAGTAATTTTGTCTTTCAGTAGCAAGATTGGTTGGTGTTCCATTTGCAAAGGAAATATTTTCCTCATTAGTTTCAGTTTTAACAGTGTTTTGATTTGCATTGGTAATTGTGTTCATCTCAGTAAAGAACTGATTAATTTTAGTTAATAATCCTTGTGTTTCAGATTGAGTCGATTTAATTGCCTTGCGGGCATTTTCAATTGTATTGCTATCAGTGAGCTCGTTCTTAATTCTTGTTAAGTTGCTAATTTTAATTAGAATTGAAGGAATTGATTTAATTGAAATAAGGTTTGAATAATCATTTAAAAATTCATCAGCAACATTAGCTAAAGTTTCAATTGGCTCATTTTTATTAAATGTTTGCAATCATGTTTTAATGTTGTTATCGCTTTCGGTTGCTTTTTGAACATAAGTTTGTGCATTATTATGAACTGTATCTGATGCAGGTGGGTTAATAGCATTAGCAAATGTGTTTAAATCTGCAAGTGAAATTCCAGTTGTTTCCAAAATGAAAGCTTGCGTTGCTCCATTTGTGGTTGTAGCAGTTAAAAAGGTATAAAATTGGTTGAATTTTTCTTTGTATGAATTATAACGATGAGCTTCTCATTTAAACAGATCAACTCGTTGTTGTTCGTATTTATTGCGTGCAGCAACTAAATCATTATTAAATGCTTCTAATTTATCAGCAGTGGAAATATCAATACTTTTAATCGGATCTAATGCTATTGCATCATAATCAGAAATTTTTGGAGAAACGTTAATATTAGTAAAGTTATTAGTAAGATATTTGCTTAATTGTAAATGTTGTTGATAAGCATTTTTAGCTTTATCAATTTGAGCTTTTAAAATTAAATCAAGTGCACCAGTATTTGAGTTAAAAATTTGATCTGAGAGATTTAATTTTTCTTGTTCATTGTGATTAGTTTCATTTAATGCATTAGTAGCTGTAGTGATTTTAGATTGTAAATTGGTGTATAAGGTTTTAATTGCGTTTGGTTCATAATTAGGATCAGCATTAATATGAGTGTTATATTTATTTAAATATTGTTCAGCTTTGTAAATATCAGCTTGAAGAATTTTTGAGTTAATAAAAGCAATAGCAAAAGAATTATTCGAGGATCCTTCAACATATTTTTCTAGTAAACGGTCATAATTATCTTTAGTCTCAAGATTTGAATTAGCATTAATTTCGCTAAATACTTTATCTAAAATATTTGCAAGCGGAGCTTTAGCTTGAGCACTTAAAAATCCATTAGCACTAGGAGTAGTGCTAAATTTAGTTAATTCATCACGCTTTTGAGCCACAATTATCGCTAGTTTTAAACGAGCATTATATACATCTAAAAGTTTAATATTATTATCAAGATTTACATTATTTTTCTCATTGTAATAATAACTTTCTCCCATAGTGATTTGGTTTTGGAGCATAGTCATTGAAGTTTGCACGTTTGGATCACTATTAAGATTTTGTGCGACATTATTTTTTGTATCCTTAGCAATTGCAACAAGCTCAGCAATGCGTTTGTATTTTTCAAAGAACACATCAATTTCAATACTATTAAGTGTTGCATTAGACAAATGAGCACTTGTGGTTGCATTTGCAATTGTTTGAGCTTGAGTGTTGAAGAAATCATCTGCTTTTTCTTTTAACACTTGATATTTAGCTTCTACAGTTCCAGCTTTAGTAATTTGTTCTATTTCTTTAGTTTTGATTCCTGTATCACCTAGAGTGCTGCTATCTCTATAAATTTGATTCAGTGCATTTTTACGAGCTGTATATAAATGATAAGCAGTCTCAAAATCGTTCACTAAACTAGTGTATAAAGCAGTGTCAATATCAGTGGAAGTTTGAGTCGTGGTTGGAATACTTTTTAAAATCAAATCAGCAATTTTTTGGGCATCAGTATTAAATCCATAATTTGCACTTGTAGCATTTTTATAAGCAAAATTATTGTATGAAGTATCTGTTAACACTTGATTTTGAGTATTTAATTTTTCGATTTGTAATTTAATTAATTTAGCTAGCGAATCAAGAATATTTTCAACTTTAAATAATTTAGCTTGTGTGATTGGTTCAGTATTAATTTCAGAGATTAGATGATCATAATACGCTTGCATTTTGGTTTTAGCTTCTTGTGGAGTTCCCTGATTCCCAGTTC
Organism: Mycoplasma sp. 1578d; assembly: GCF_024582695.1. Classification (NCBI taxonomy): domain Bacteria; kingdom Bacillati; phylum Mycoplasmatota; class Mollicutes; order Mycoplasmatales; family Mycoplasmataceae; genus Mycoplasma; species Mycoplasma sp. 1578d. The sequence goes on along the minus strand of NZ_CP102081.1, from coordinate 721,308 downwards.
CTGTCGCATAATTCATTGGAACTTTACGTTTTTCACTATTAACCAAATCATAAACTTGAATAAATTTCTTAAATAAACTCATTTGATCTTCGAGATCTTTTTCTCTAGCGATTAAATTAGATGAATCTAAATTTAAATAATAAGAATTAAATGCATTATATTGATTAGTGATTTCTGAAATAATTGATCGTTTTCCAGTTTCGTTATTCGGGATAGAATTATTAGCAGCAACTAAATTTTGTGCTTTTTTAGTAATTAATGCAAGATTTTTAAGATTTTCTTCTTTAAATTGAATTTGACTAAGCTCATTATCAACATCAATTAGCTCATTTTTTCTTTGGACTGCATTTGTTGCGGTTAAAAGATCTTGCAATTTAGCATCTATTTGAGTTTTTAACGCTGTATCAATATTATTAGCTAAGGCATCAAGTTTAGTATCTACATTAGTTTTGTATTCGTTAATTTTAGTCTTTTGACTAGCTTTAGCATCTTCAATCGAAACATTATCAAAATATACATCTCTAAATTCATTTCTTAAAGCAATAATGCTTTCAGAGCTTTGGTTATAGAATTGACTTGTATTAAGACCTGTGTAAGTAGTTTTATCATTAAGACGAGCAAACAAAGTATTGTTAAGACGTTGACTTGTTAAGACTTGGATATTCTTTTGTCCTGTTTGGGATTTTGAATTAGCGTCAAAATAATCAAAAATAGTTTTTAGCTGAGAAATTAGTGAGCTTAAAGACGAGATCTTTTGATAATCTCGTTTAATTTTAACTAAATCCCCATCTATATTGTAATTATTAACAGTATCTCTGAGAGCTTGATTTCACTGAGTGATAAGAGTTTTCCAGCTATCGCTATAATTAGTTTTAATCTCGTTTGAATAATTATTAAATGGACTTAATTTAGTATCAAGTTGATTTGAAGTATGGATAAATGAATCTTTAGCATAAGCAAGAGCTAGTTCATTAAGTTTAGTGTGCAATTGTTCAGTGAGTGTAGTTTTTTTACCACTTGCATCCCTGATATCTTTTAAAGTATCAAATTGAGTAAAGACTGTATCAGTGTGAGTTGTGGTAGTAATTCCATCAGCATTTTTTAAGGCTTGATATTCATTTTTTAAGCGATCTTTTAATTTAATTGCATCATCTCAGGCTTTGTTAATAGCATTTTTATTTGCCGTTTCACGATTCAAGTAAAAATCAATTTCATCACGAAGTGATAACAAGTTAGAGCTACTGGTGTAAAATTGTGAAATTTGATCTTGATAATCACTCACTTTGTGATCAAAAGCACTAATTGCATGGTCAAAAATAGAACGATTTCGCTCATCGGTTCCATAAATTGATCTTAATAATGTTAAATTGTGTTCAGCTTGCATGCGAGCCGGAACTTTTAGTAATTCATCTGTTAAAATTCGAGTTTTAAAATCAATCGTTGAAATTGAATCGCCAAAAACTATTAAGCTATTAATAGGTTCATTTGGAGTATTATTATTTGGTTTATTGATAATTGAATCTGACAATTCTTTGTAAGTAATCGGATTATCACTTTGAGAAATTGTCTCTAGTTTTTTAGCACTATTATTAAGTGCTTTAGCTAATTTTTCATAGTTTTTAATGATGCTTTCAAGTTCATCAACTTGTGCTTGAGTTTTTTGTGGATTGTCAATTAAGTTTTGAGTTTGAGTATTAATATTTTCAATTGAAGAATTGATTCGTTGATATACATTTGTGTTTCCTGAACTTGGAACAGTGATCTTATATGCAAGAATTTCTTGATTGGTTTTTCTTAACAAAGCAACTGAAATTGCAAGTGATAATTGATTAGTTTGAATTTGTAACTCTTGAGATTTAGCCTCAATTTGAGCTTTATCAAAATCTGGTTTAAACAAACTTACCAAGAATGAATCCACATCATTATTTAAAGTTTTGGAACGATTAAAATATTCGTTAGGTTTAAAGGTTGCGTAATTATTATTTTCAGTATCACTGACTAAAGTTTTTAAATTGTTGTTCTTAACTTCTAAATCTTTAGCAGAATTAACTACATCCATTAATGTAGCAATCTTTTGATTAATTTCATTTCTTTGTTCATTAGTGAGAGTATTTTTAGAAAGTTCAGCTTGATATGAACCAAGTTTATTAAGCAGTTTTTGTTGCATTGGAGTTGGAACACCACCAAGTGAATACGGAGCAAAAATTTCATTAATCTCTTTGAAATTATCCACAAGTGATTGGCCACTTTGGTATTCAGCTTGTTTATCTTTATAATCTTGAATTGCTTGAGTAAGTTGCTCTTTTAAATCATCAAGATTATTTGCACTTGAAGCTTGATTGAGTGCTTGGAGAATTGTATCTTTAATTTGTTCAATTTTGAGAGCTTGTTTTTCTAAATAAGCTTGCTCAGCTTTTTTACCTTTTGAAGATTCGATTGTTTGTTCGCTTTGTAAAATAAGTTCTTCAAGTTCTTTAAAGTTTTGAGCATTTTTATTTATATTTTCTAATTGAGTTTGAAATTGTTTAAATTTTGTTTCTTTTTCATTAGGTGTTAAAGCCGGATTAGCAGTAATGATTTTAGCTTGTTTTCTAAGTTCTTGTGCTTGTTCAAATATTTTTTGCCCAAAATCTGATTTAATATTGCCGTCTTTATCGGTAAACACATCCAAGATCCTTTTTTTAGTGTGAGAATAATTAAGTAAAGTTCTTTGCAATCCATCACTAATGTGAGATTTAGCAATTTCTTCGCGATATTGACGAATTAGAATTTGTAATTCTTCACGAATGGCGGTAGAATCTTGCGGAATAAGTTTAATTGCTCGAGAATTTAAGAATTTAAGCTTGTCTTTAATTTTCTCATTAATGTCATTATCATCAAGAATTAAAACAGCTGAATCGTATCAATTTTTCAGCTCTGCTCGATTAATCAGTCTAAGTTGATTGATTTTAATTCTTAAAGTACTGTTCAAATCTTTAATCGAAGGATTTAAATCGAGCACTTTATCTACTTCAAGTAACATTTGTGTCAAAACTTTTTTATTAACATTAAATCCTTTATCAATTGATTCAAGAATTTGATCCTTAAGTTTTCTGAGCGAATTTTTAAATAATGATCCCAAAAGAACATTGTCATAAATATCATTGTTAAGCTGATTAAATTTAATTAAATATTCATTAATGTCATTTAAATTTGATCCGATTATCTGGTTTAATTGTGTAGTAAAAGCTTGAGCATCACCCTGACTAAGACTTTTATTATTTGAATAGTCTCTGATTTTACTCTTAATAGTGCTAATTAAATTTTCAATATTTTTTACAGTGCTTGCTAAATTATTTGCTTGTGAAATACTGTTTAAAATCTCAATATGAGTTTTTCTTGGATTTTCAATAATCTTTTGAGTTTGAAGATCAACTAATTTTTGAATTTTGTCATCAGAAGAAACTAATTTAAGAGCTCGTAGGTTTTGTGATAGTGTTTCAAGCAACTTATTAGTATCAGGAGATTCTTTAATTAAAGTTTCTAGTTGATTATCGACTATAGTATTTAAATAAGCTATTTCCATACTTTTATCAATTGCTAAAGTTGGAGCTGGATTTAAAGCGATCTTTTTATAGCTGTCAATACGTTCTAAAAAAATATCTTTGATTTTTGGATCAATTTCTAAATCGTTTATTTGAGTGCTAACTCTAATAACATTTTCGAGAAAAATTTTGAGAGATTTATTCTCTTGTTCTTTTACAAAAGAAAGTTTATCAACCATTGAATCATAAACTTTCTCATATTCAACTAGAGCATCACGAGAATATTTTGGTTGATTAATTAAGTTTAAAACTTGATTAATGGCTGATAATAAAGCACTTTTTTCTTGTAAGCTAAATTTGTTTGAGGCATTTTTGATTAATTGAGTATGATTAGTTCAAATTTTAGTTTCTAATCCGATTACAAATTCATTTTCTTTTGAAATTAATGGATCAACAAATGAGTAAAATGCTTTCAAAGCTGAGTTTTTATTTTGTGGAGAAGACAATTGCTCAAGCACTTTATCTTTAGAAATTTTAATGGCACTTTGAAAGTCAACATCTTTAATTAATGAACTATATTCTTCAACAAGGTTTTTTGTTTGCTCAAGATCACTTACTACACTTAGTAGTGTTTTAGGAGTGTCTTGTTTGAGTTTGTTTCTTTGTTCAAGCATTAAAGCAATACTTGAGTTTTCGTTAACCAAAAGTTGATTAGCATAATCAACTTCTTGCATAAGAAGTTTTATAGCATCATTGTTTTGTTGTTCTTTGGTAAGCGATTTTAGTGCATCTTGGGTTTTGGCAACTTGATTTTTAAGTTCTGTAAAATAGTAAGTTTGTTTACGTGGAATTTTATAGGACTTATGTAAAGATAACAATACACCAATAGATACAAGGGATGCAGCACCAGCAATCCCTGCAGTACTACTTAAAGAAATTAGTACTTTTTTCGAGTTTTTCATAATATACTCCAAGGGTAGAATTATTAATTTTTTGCTCATAAAATGAGTACAAAAGATATCTTTAATTATATATATATATATATAGCAAGGATTTTCCGAAAATTTCCAGATCTTTTATGGATCAAAAACAAACAAAAAAGCAAGCAAAAGCTCGCTTTAACTCATCACCTTATAAATTTGCTTTGCAATTCTTTTGATCACATTTACCGAGACACTGTTTCCAGCCTGCTTATATAGGTGTGAATTCGCTTGATTAGGAAGCTTAAAAACATCGCCAAAACCTTGAAATTTAAAACATTCTCGTGAAGTTAATTTTCTAATTCCAAACTTTATATATACGATTGGAACATTATGTCCTCCAGTTCCACAACTGGCTGTTAATGTAGTACATACATTAGACTTATTTTCTCTTACATATTTTCTACGTCATTGATAAATGCTTTTTTTGCTGATTACTTCTTGAGACAAAAGCTCAAAGTGTTTGAAATTATCTTTTGTATAGTAATATTTTGAGTCCAATTTGTTCTTGAAATCAACAATATCTCTAATAAATGTGGTTAGAGGTATTTTAGAAGGAAATTCAAATTTATTATAGTGTTCTTGATTTTTAAAACCAACTATATAAATTCTTTCACGATTTTGCGGTGTATTCCCGTATTCCATGGTATTTAAAACCTTGTATTTTACATAATAACCCGCTTGTTCTAATTTAGATAAAATGACTTTAAAGGTATTTCCTTTATCGTGAGACACAAGATTTTTAACATTTTCTAAGAAGACAACCGAAGGTTTTTTATCTAGAATAATCAGCTCAATTTCAAAGAATAAATTCCCTCTTCCTTTTTCATCATTAAAACCTTGTCTGTAACCAGCTATAGAAAAAGCTTGACAAGGAAAACCAGCTAATAAAATATCAAAATCAGGAATTTGATCACTAGAAATATCTCTTATATCACGAACATCTACTTTTAAATTAAAATTAATTTCAAAAGTTTGTGCAGGTTTTGGATTATATTCATTAGCGTACATGGTGGAACAAAATTCACGGAAACCCAAATCAATACCACCAACACCAGAGAAAAAACTAGCACAAATTAATTTTTTCATAATTACTACTTAATTTTAGATATTTACCTTGTTCTCATATTTACATTAGCATAGTGTTGAATTTTATAGGGAATTAATATTTTATTAATGATTGAAAATCTTGGTCTTCTTTTTTGAGAACGCTGATTGTTAAATGTTTCGAATTTATTGACTTTAATATGCTCAAGTATCGATATATCAATTCTGTAGAAATAAAATATATCATTTTCATAATCTAATCTAACAAATTCTAAAATTTCAAATTGGGATTGAGGACCAAAACTAGTTAAATCATTATGAAAGTTGTTTGTAGCTTTTATTTGTACCCTTTTGCCATTTTTGTCTACAGCATCTGTACTATCATCTTTTTTGGTTTTATGCTTATAGTTGTTAATAATACAATAAAGTTTTTCAGTTATGTATTCAGGGATATTTATTCCTCTTGTAAAATCTTCTTTAGTTTTCTTGTCCAATCTTTTTCAAAGTTTATATAGCTCAAAAAGTAGATGATCATCCATTTTGTTTTTAATATTTATAATTATAAATTAATAAAAAGATATCTATTTTACTTTTAGATATCTTCTTAAAGTTAAAATTAAGTTTGGTCTAACAAAAACAATGTTTAAAAAATAATTTATTGCTAAAATTGTAGAAATTACGAAAATATCTCCTGAGAAATAAATTCATTGAAATGATTTGTTTTGACTATTATAAAGCGGAATTCAACTTAATGCTAGAGCAATTCCTATTACAAACATAATCATATAGTGAATTCTGATTTTAGAGATTTTATAAACAATCATCACAACGCTAATAATTGTTCAATTTAGCATTGTAATTAAAGTCACAATTAATTTCAAATAAGGGGGATAATTAATGTTTATTCCACTAATTGAACGACTAATTAGAATTAAAATTGCTAAATTTATAATAAGAAGTGCTCATAAAGTCCATTTAATTAAGATTGCACTTTTGGAATTATTCATAATTATTTTTTAACTCATTAAGCATTTGCACAAAATGTTCAAAACCCATTGTCTGGGTGGTATTTTCCCCATACTTACGGAATGAAACAGTGTTATTTTCTTTTTCTTTTTGTCCTAAAATAACTTGGAATTTAGATTTAGACATTTGAGCTTCACGGATTTTTTTATTCATACGCTCATCACGTGAATCAATTTTGCTTCTAAAACCAAGTGCATAAAATTTTTCGTTAACTTGTTGAGCGTATTCAAAGTCATGTTCCATATTTACCGGAATGACAGTAATTTGTTTTGGAGCAAGTCAAAAAGGCAATACACCTTTACTTTGTTCCAGTAAAATGGCCACAAAACGTTCATAAGTTCCGATTAATCCACGGTGAATTAGAATTGGCATTTCTTCTTTTCCTTGATCGTTTGTAAAAGTAATACCAAAACGCTCAGGGAGTAAAAAGTCTAATTGTAAAGTTGAAACGGTAATTTCGTGTCCTAAAGCAGTGAAGATTTGAATGTCCATTTTCGGACCGTAAAAGGCCGCCTCCCCCAATTTTTCTTCGTAATTAACCCCTAATTCGTTTAAAACGGCACGTAATTGATCTTCGGCTTGATCTCACATGGCATCATTATCATAATATTTTTCTTTATTGTCTTTATCCCTGAGTGAAAGTGAAATATAGTCAATTTTAATCTTGAAAATATCAAGAGTTTCCTTGATTAACTGATACATGTATTTGAATTCTTGGGCAATTTGATCCTTACGCACAAACAAGTGTCCTTCGGTTAACAACATTCCACGGACACGTTCTAGTCCAGTGAGTGCTCCTGATTTTTCATAGCGATAAAGTTGTGATTGTTCGGAAAAACGTAGGGGAAGGTCACGATACGATCTTTTTTGATGATTATAACAAAGAACATGGTGCGGACAAGTCATTGGACGAGGATAGAGTTTTTGAGTATCGGCAATAATAGGTTTGAACATATCATCTTTATAATGAGCCAAGTGTCCCGAAGTTTGATATAAAGTCTCTTCACCAAAGTGTGGAGTGAGCACCTCTCTCATTCCGTATTTACGATCCATTTTTAAAATTAAGTTTTTAATTTCATTATGAATGTACATTCCATCTTCGAGCCAAATTGGCAATCCTTGACCTGCATATGGGTGAAAGGTGAAAAGATTGAGTTCTTTTCCAATTTTACGGTGATCTCGTTCTTTTCGATCTTTCAGGATTGCTAAATATTGATCAAGTTCTTCTTTGGTTTGTCAACTTGTTCCGTAAATTCTGGTTAATTGGATGTTATTTGAATCGCCTCTCCAATACGCACCTGCAAGTGAAGTGAGTTTAAAGTTTTTGATATTTTTAGTGTTTTCAATGTGTCCGCCAGCACATAGATCAACAAAAACCTTTTCATTGTTAAGTGGATCAATCAGTGCGTAAAATGTGATATTTTTACCATCAGCCTTAAGTTCGTTATAAAGCTCTTGTTTATATGGTTTATTTTCAAATGAATATTCATCAATTGACACTTCTTGCGTTACCAAATTGCGTGAAGCAAGTTTTTTCATCATTTTTTCGATTTTATTTAATTCGGTATCGCTAATTGATGTTTCGAATTCAAAATCATAATAAAATCCTTCACTTGTTGCTGGTCCAAACCCCAGTCTAACGTTAGGATATAATTTTTCCACGGCAGCACCAAGAAGGTGGCTGGTAGTGTGATTTAATTCTTTATTTGCTTTCATTAATTTCCCTGTAAAGTCCCATGTGTTTTTGAACTTTATTGACAGTTTCTTTAGCTATTTTTTGAGCTTTGATTCTTCCTTGATGAGCAATTTGATCCACATTTTTTAGTGCTTTGTGATATTTTTCTTGAATATTGATAAGTAATTCTTTAACTACGCTAGCCACTTGTTCTTTAAATTCTTTATAATCTACATCTTTAAAGTGTGCTTCAGCTTGCTGAATTGTCATATCTTTTAATGAAGCATAAATAGTGAGTAAGTTTAGTACTCCTGGTTTATTTTCTGAAATATAAACTTTCCCCTCTGAATCAGTAACAGCTTTAAGGATTTTTTTGTACGCTTTCTCAGGATCTTCAAGTAAGTAAATAGTTCCTTTGGAACTTTTATCACTCTTAGACATTTTAGATGTTGGATCGGTGAGCGATTTGACTCTAGCACCAACTTGAGGAATAAATCCTTCTGGAATATTTAAATCTAAATTATATTTACGATTTAATCTTTCTGCAATGTTGCGAGTAAGTTCAATGTGTTGAACTTGATCTTCACCAACAGGCACAATTTCTGGATTATAAAGTAGAATATCAGATGCCATAAGCACTGGATACATAAGCAAGTTGCTCGGAATTTTCATAGTTCCATTTCCTTGGACAAGTTTTTGAGCTTTGTCTTTAAATTGAGTCATTCTTTCAAGCTCTCCAACTGTGGTTTCAGAATTGCACAATCACATCATTTGTGTGTGTTCTAAAATTGAAGATTGATAAAAAATAATGGTTTTTTGTGGGTCTAAACCACAAGCTAAATAGAGTGCCACCGTGCTTTTACGAGCTTGTTCAAGTTCGATTGGATCAACAGTTCCGGTTGTTAAAGCGTGCATATCAGCAACAAAAAAATATGATTCATATTCATCTTGGAGCTTAATAAAATTGGCAATTGCCCCAATATAATTTCCTAAGGTAAGTTCTCCAGTAGGCTTGATTCCGCTAACTAATCTTTTCATATTTCTCCTTTAATTGTGCAAGCGAAGTTATTTAAATTATAAAGCAAAAATAATCATCTAAATGAGCTATTTTATGAAAAAGATTCTACATAGATGTAAATTTAAGTAAATTTACTTATATTTACTTAATAAATGTTGAAATAAAATTTTTATTTTTGCTTTTTTAAATATTTATCAAGGCCAGATTTAAATAAGTTTTAGTATAATATAAATACTTAAACAACGAATTAAATTTTTATTACTGAAGCTTTACACTAAGGAGAGTTTATGTCTAAAAAAAGAAATCTTATTATTGGGTTATCATTACTTTCGGTATCGTCAGCTTTTGTTGCTTCATGTAACGCACCCGGTTCTTCTTTACCAATTCAAGCTGAAGATCCCAAAATTAATCTTACAACTGATAACCAAGAACTTGAGCAAAATGCACCCAAAATTAAAAGTGCAACTCAACAAGCAAACAATGATGAGTCTTTTTTACCAAAAATATTTACTGACAGAGTTGATTCTAATTCTGATAAATTAGTATCTGAACATTATATCAAGAAAGAAAACAAAATTAATTATGTCGCTTTTGGAGATTCAATTACCGCCGGTTTTGACGGTACATTACCAAGAGATTATCAAGGAGAAAAAACACAATCTGGAGCAATTGATGGACTTTCGTATCCAGCTTTTTTAGCTCGCTTGTTAAATCATGAAAATCGTGTTAATGAATTTAAAAATTTTGCCTATTCAGGAACAACTATTTTAGACTGAATTAAGTTTTTAGGAGTTGATTATCAAACCGATAACAAATCAGAATTTTTTAAAAATGTTTATAATTCACAATTTTCAAGTGAATTAGCTGATTTTAAAACTAGATTAGCACGGGCAAATTTAGTTACTTTTACTCTTGGAGCAAATGATTTTTTTGAATTAATTGCTAAGAACATTCAAAACTATAATCTAATCGACATTTTTAAAACACTTATTTCAAAAGAACCTTCATACGGAGAATTAATTAAATTTGTCAATAGTGTTTTAGGGAATGCTCTATCGGAAATTAATCAAAGAATTAACACTTTAATCGCCAATATTAAAGCTTTAGCACCTCAAGCAAATATTAATATTGTTAGTTATCCAGCTCCATTATTAGGACTTAAAGAGATTTTTGATAGTTATCTTAAACATATTTTCGGAAATCTCCCAATCAATATTTCTCCTTTAGACTATTTAGTAGGAGTACTTAATTCAACACTTAAATCAGCAGCAAGATTTAGTTCAATTAATTATGTTGATTTATATAATTCAAAATACTGAACTAAAAACGCCGATGAGTTATCAACTGTTCTACTTGATATTCATCCGAATACTCTTGGTTACAAAAAAATGGCCATGGATCTTTATTTGAAACTCACTACTAATAAGTTAGGAGTTAAAAACTATCAAGGTTATGACTTTAACAAAGAGTTCTTGCTAACTGATTCAGATACACTTCAAGCGCAAATTGAACCAAATCAAAATCCAATTCAAGCTATTGGTGATTCAAGCCAATCTTATTTAGAAAATCAATCTACTTTTGAAATCCAAATCAATCCACTTAGAAACGAAAAATACTTTGGAGAAAGAGTTTCAGATTTAGTTTCAATCTTTGGTGAATTATTAAGTTCAAAAGGAATTAAAGATAGTTTTTACAATCTTCAAGTTCAATTACGTGAACTTAAGGCTTCAAAAACACTTACTTTAGACGCGATTCCAAAATTACTACTTTCTAATTTCTTAAATGAAGCTAATATTGTTAAATTAATTTCAGTAGTGGCTAAAAGTGATTTAATTAAAGAAAATAAAGAACGTATTAATCGATTACTTGAATCGCTTCTCTCCAATGGATTAAGTACTTATTCAGAAGAAATTGTTCAATTTTTAACCACAAAAATTGAACAAGTAACTAAAGATAAACTCAAAGAATCCTCAGTTAAATCAGTCTTGAGAAAAATTGTTTCTGATAAAAACTTTGTTACACTCTTAAAAAATATTGCCAATATTTTTATTAATCATTCAGTAAATTTTGAACAAGTTCAAAGCTATAAAGATGTTCTTTTAGCATTCTTGAAAAACGATCAAGACTTTGAATCGCTTTCAGATTCGATTTCAAAAATTGCTGGATATATCTTTGAAAACCCTGAAATGCAGGATCTTTTCGCCGATATTTTCCATCAATATTTAGTTGATAATCATCTAAGCCAGAACATAAGCAGCACCCAAACTTCTAAATTTACCAAAGACTTTTTAAACTTTGCAAGCACTTCATTACTTAAAGACAACTTATTAAAAGAAATCATTAAAGGAATTTTAGATGATCTAAGCGTCAATCCAAATACTGATTTTTCAAGTGTAATAAAATCTGCATTTAACAATGTGCTTGGAACCTTATTCGATTTTAGTAATAATAATCCAAAATTAATGAACTTATTACATGGTCTATTTAATTCAAATTTAATCAATCAAAATAAAAACTTAATTAAACAACTAATAAAAAATGTTCTTAATTCAAGTCAAGAATGATTACCATCACTAGTGATGAAAGCTCTACCAAGTTCATTTGCTGAGCAACTTTATAAATATGGTGGAGAAAAAAATCTTGCTTTATTAATCAAACACATTTTTAGTTTAGAAAAATCTAAAACAATTGTTAATGATATTGTTGCAAGTTTAGTCGATAATACACAACAATTTGCTAACTTTAGTAGCTTTGATCAATTAGTACAAAAAATACTGAAAACTATTAATTTAGACTCAATTCAAACTAATTTAAAAGCTATTATTAATGAACTTTTATCATCTTCGCAATTTACTAAAATTACCAGCAATCTATTATTAAATGCACTTGGACAAATCGGATTAAACACTAGTGATTTAGCAGTGTTTGAATTTGCTAATAATGTTTCTGGATCAATTAAATCACTTCTTGATTATTTAGGTTTAACTGATCAAATTATTCAAAAAGTATTTGAAAACTTCAAAAAAGCTCAAAGTAGCTTAACTCCAATTGAAATTCTTGGAACTATTCCACAAGAAATCAGCCAATTAATCTCACAAAAAGTAACTCAAGATACTTTTGAATTTGTTAAAGGGTTAATGAAATTGCCATTGGTAAATTCACAAAACTTTAAACAAGTATTTGTGCAAGTGGTTGATAAACTTTGAAACAAAGTTAATCCAGCTAACTTTATATCTAAATCATTAATTAGCTTGTTAACACCACAATTAGATCAACCAAGTTATGCTAAATATCTTGATAAAGATGAAGCAATCGATTTTATCCATAAAATGGTAAAAACAAATGGATTTAAAGATGTGATTTTAGATTCAGTAAGCTACATTATCAAAAATCCAGTTTGAAACACTGATGTTAAAAGTTTTAATGAAGTATTTATCGCCTTACTAAAAGAACCTGAGTTAAAAGGAGCATTTAAAGATTCGCTTGGTCATCTTGTCGATGACACTTTAAGTGTAGTTTCGCTTAATAAAACTTTTGCTAAAACAATTAACGTATTATTAGAAAAATACTCAATTTCACTTGATGAAATCAAACTTCAAACTCTTGGTTCTGGAATTGGCACATTTATCAAAGATGTTATAAATAAAGGCAATTTAAAAGATCCACTAATTGATGCTCTTTTTGATCATTTAGCAAATTCACAAAACTTTGATCAAATTCAAGCACAACTTCAAAACACTTTAGTGACTGCTCTAGATTTTGATAGCAACCCACTACTTCTTAGTGCTATTTTAGATTCGCCATTAGTCAGTTCACAAAAAGAAACTATCAAAGAAATTTTTGATGAATTTCTTCAAAAAATGAGGACTTCAAATCAAAAAGGCAAATTCCTTTCTGATTTAGGTTTAAGCAGTTTAATTGCTCAAAATATTACCACTCAGAATGAAATTGATAATCTAGCTCAATTGTTATTTGCTGATAATCAATTTATTTTACTGGTTAAAAAATTATTTAATCATATTCTTGATAATGCAAAAGAATTGGCTAAATCAAATTCATTTATTGAATTTTTAGATGGTTTAAGCTATAAACAAGATTTAATTTTAGAATTTAAACAGCCATTAATTGATTTAGTGAAACAAAACCTTGAAAATAATTTAGTTAAGAAAACTATTTCAAGCACCTTCTACAAATTTTTAGTTAAACAGCACTTAGATAATAACTTAGATGAACAAGGAACTCATAATGCAATAGGTGAATTAATTTCATTTGTTAAGAACAACTCTCTTGTTACCTCATTTATTAGTAATTTAATTAATGATTTAATTGACAACTCATATCACGCTGGTTGATCACAACTTCCAGACATCATTTCAAGATCACTTAATTCAGCCGCTGAAAAAACATTCAATTTATCACAGCAATCCAACCTTAATAAAGTAATTGAGTTAATAAATGATATTACTAGTTCACAACTTTTACAAAATCACAAAGATTATTTCAAAACTCTACTTAATAATATTGTTGAACACTTATCACAACTTAACGTAGGATCTGTTTTTACTGGGCTACTTCCAGGTCCAACTCAAACATTTATTAGCAACTCAATTACTGATGAGAAATTTAATTCGCTAATTAATTTAATCTTCTCACTTGATGATACTAAAACTATTCTTAAAGAAGTGATTAATGGAGTTTTAGATTCATATCAAACCATACAAAACGCGATTTCACTTGAAGATTTAGTTTCAAAAGTTATTAAAACTGTTAATTTTGAAAAGATTAAAACTAGTGCAAAAAACCTTTTAGCTTCATTAATTGGTAAAAGTGAGTTTCAACCACTTTTCAAAACCATTTTAACTGAGCTATACAGTTATTTAAAATTAGATCCTAATTCATCACATAACTCACAATTTATCGAAGGATTTGCAAGAAACTTTAAAACCATTATTGATAGTTTTGACATCCTTGATCCATTGATTGATAAATTATTTGAAAAAATTAGTTCAGCAAAAAATAGCTCTAATCCAATTAGTGTGCTTAACACTATTCCACAAGCAATTGGAGAAATTTTTGCACAAAAAGTTACTAACAAACCCAAAGATTTTATTCAAAAAATATTTGATTTATCAATTTTCAGCAGCAATAAACAAGCACTTGCTGATTTATTAAAAGCTGTTTATGGAATCGCTTTAGAAAATCAAGTTTTTGATAATTTAATTCTTAACACCCTTATTCCTACATTACTTAAGTCTCCGGCAAAAGACTATGTAGATGCTACTGAAATTGGGGATTTATTATTAAGAATCATTCGAACTGATAGTTTAAAAGATTTTATCTTCACTATTATTGATTCGGTCATTAACAACAATGATTGAATTAATCATTTAAATTCTCCAAAAGAATTAGTTAATTCAATTTTAAAAATTCCTTCATTGATTAATAATGTTAAACAGCATATCACCCCTCTTTTAAAAGAATTGTTACAAAACAACAAATTAAATGTTACAGTCTCAAAACTTTTAAATAAAGTTGCAAGTAGTTATGGGATTAACTTTAACATTGATCAATTAAGTACTGTTGCTCAAAATGTCCTTACTTCAATCATTCCATACCTTGAATCAACTGGTACACTTGAAAAACTTATTAACAATATTTTTGCTTTAATTGAACAAGAAAAAGATGTTGATAAAATTTTAAGCAATCTCACTCACACAATTACTTCTTCATTTGATTTTTCAAGCTTTGGATTAATTCAACATTTATTGTCGAGTAATTTATTTAAAAAAGAAACAGATAGTTTAAAACTACTCTCAATGAGTTTTGTTGATCAAATTAGCACAAAAGACACATACACTAATTTAGTTGATCAAATCGATATTAGTTCAACAGTTTCAAGTTTGAGTTTAAGCTCAGACCAAATCACCAATCTTAACCATTTTGTTCGAGAAATTCTTAAAGATAATGAATTTATTCAATTAATCAAAGCCCTTATTCCTTCGTTTATTGATCATGCAGGTGAATATGCAAGTGCAAATGATCATGTTGAATTAGCACTTCAAGCACTTAAAAATGTAGATTTTCTTCAAGCTGCCAAAGCTCATATAAGTGCTTTATTAAGAAAAACATTCCAAAATACTAATGTTCAAAGCGTACTAGCAAGCATTCTTCATTCAAAAATTCAAAATTCACCATACAATTGAGTTTTAAATCAAGTTCAAAGTCCACAAGAATTATTTAGTGCACTATTAGCATTGTTTAATGATTTTGAAACAGAATTTGGAATTATCGATAAAAGTTTCCAAGCTTTAAATGAATTTGCACAAGATTCGCATGCAAATTCAATACAAGACCTTGTTAATAAATTAATTAATCAGTTTAGTGTTTTATTAAATTCAAACAATTTAGAAACCAACATTATTAAACTTGTTCATCTAATCGCTGATCGTTTACTTCCTACAAACAAAGATAAATTCAATAAAATTGCTGAAAATATCTTTATTAAAATAAAAGATGATGCACAATTTGTTAATAGTTTAATTTCACTTATTCCTAGCGATCTCAAAACCCAAATTCAAGTATATATTTCTGATGAGAATTTAAAATATACTATTCAAAAATTATTTAGTTCAGATAAATTCAAAGAGTTTGTTTTAACAGGAATTTCAAGCACACTCCAAGATAAAAACGCAATTAAACAAGCAAACTCATTTAACGAATTATTAAAATTATTACTTAGCAAATTAGATATTACTAACAAAGCTAAAGAAGCATTTAAAGAACTTGTAACCAAATATAAAGCAGATACTAAGCTCAAAGAAATTGCTAAATTTGCACTTACTAAAGCACTTTCAAGTGCTGTGGGAATTGATAACTTAAATTCAAGTGAACTTGAACAATTTTCTGATGATGTTAGTCAAAATCTTGTTGACTTATTAAATAATCTTGGAATTTATAACACATTAGTAGATGGATTATTTAGCAGACTTTCAACAGTGATTAGTGCTAAAAACCCAGATTTTAATGGCCAATTATTTGTTCATTTAACAACTATTATTACTAACAAATTTAGCGAAAATCCTCAACACTTCCTTAACCAAGTTATTAGTTCGAAAATTTTTACTAATAATAAACAAGCAATTAAAGCTATTTTGATGTTTGTGGCTAAAAAACTGATTCAACAAGGAACTATTACAGCATTTATTAATGAAGAAATTGAGTCACTTCAAGGAAATCTTGACAATTATCTTGACAAAGATGCACTCAAAGCTCTTGTTACAGAACTAGTAAAAGTTGAAAATCTTGAACAACTTGTTTCATTTATGATCAATTACTTAATTGATCATACAGAATGAACTAATTCATTAGATACTATCCAAGAACTTGTATTCAAGATACTTAAAGATTCACAAGTTCTTAATTCACAAAAATCACAAATAGAAAGCCTTATTACTAAAACTTTAGATTCAAGCAATCTAGATAAAATTATTTTAAAAGTTGCTAATAAACTACTAACTAGTCAAGGTTATAGTCAAACTATTAATTTAGATCTTGCTTCTGGAATTAGAAACTTTATTCAAGAATTTAATAACAAAGATGCTCAAAGCACATTTGTTAACAAATTACTTAACAATTTAGAGCAAAAAGTCCAATCATCAAATTCAATTGATCAAGTTATTGACGAATTTATTCCAACTCTACCACAAACTCTTAAATTACAAAACTTTAACATTGTTAAAGCATTGATTAATTCAAGTTTATTACAAGGAAATAACAAACAAAGCGTTAAAGAAATTTTAAAATTCTTCTTTAACAAACACTACACCACAGCTAATATTGAGAAAATTGTTGCTCTAATTCCACTTGATTTAATTGCTCAAAAAATTGGTGATACTAAAGAACACCTTAAAACAACCTTCACAAACATTTTAAGCAATGATAATGTTAAACAAATGGTAAACAAAATCATTGACTTTGTTGTGGATCGTGTTGACATTTTTGCTAATGCAAGCTCATATAATGAACTCATTAAAATTGCATTTGCTCAAAAAGAATTTACTAGTTCTATTAAACAGCACTTTGTTGATTTATTAAATATTGCAGTTAAAGATCAAGAATTTAGAAAAGTTCTTTCTAAACTTCTTACCAATGCTTTAAATGATCAACAAGCTAATAAAATATTAAATGGAATTGATGATAAAAGCAGAATAGTAAATAATCTTTTATCAGTGTTTGATATTTTTGATCAACAACTAGGAATTAGTTCAATTGCTTTTGAATCAGTAATAGATTTCCTTAAAGTTAATGGATTAGATTTTGGAAATATTATCAGTATTGCTTCATCAATAGTTAATGGAGTAAAAAACGTATTTGCACAAGATACAGAAAACAAAGTCACAGGATTAATTCGTACCTTATCAAGTTCAAAACTATTAAATGAAAATAAAAACGATTTATTAACCATTTTTGATAATGTCTTCAAAACACTTGACTCACAAGAGTTTGCCAATATGATTGAAGGTTCTCTTGGAGAACAACTCAAAGCTCAATTAATTAAATTTATTCCATTAAATTCATTTAAAGAATTAATTAAGTTTATCCATTCTAATAGTCACTTTAAATCAGTTTTAACCACTGTGATTAGAAAATCAATTGAGAAATTTAATGAATATTCAAATGTTAAATCGTATGCTGATATTATTGACAAGACCTTTGAAATTATTGATGTTGCTGAATTGGAAAGCGGATTAAGAAGTTTAGTTAAAGATATATTATCAACTAAAGAAATTAAAGATATTGTTCTACAGTTTTTAAAAACAACTTTAAAAACATATGATGTAAGAATTGATGAGCAAGATGTTAATGAGTTCTTAACTCAATTTGCTTATCATTTTGATGTGATAATTGATTCGCTTAATATAACAAACCCAATCTTAAATAGAGTTTTTGAAATTCTCAAATCAAAACGATTTAAAGAAAAACCATCAGATGAAGTTGCTAGAATTATTCCATCAATTCGTCAAAGCTTTTTCTTCAGTCCAAGAGGAATTTGAGATAAACTCTCTGGATGAAGTTCGTGAGGTTCGGGAATTCTTGGCGGTTTAAAAACAGGTCTTGACAAAACAATATCACAATTAACCGGCGGATTAATTAAACACGGTGTCATTTCTAATTGAATCAAACCAAAAATCAATGCTTTAGATATTAATAAACCAATTTTTAGATACATTTCAAAAGAGGATTTAAATGCATTAATTGATTCAGCACTTAAATATCCATCAGTTACTGAAATTGTTAATGCAGTAGTTCCTCAAATCACTAGTGGTGCTATCTCATTATCAACCAGCAATGATATATTGGGAATTGTTTTTAGCATAATTAAAAACCAAAGTATTTTCAGCAAATTCAAAGAACAAGGAAAAACAATTCTTGAATCATTACTTAAAGAACCAATCGTTCAAAAAGTAGTTGCAGGTGCTTTAAACAGCTTTTTAGACCAACATAATATTTCAATTAGCAATTTTGACAAACAAGCATTTACCAAAGCTACTTTAGAAAATGCAGTCTCAATTCTTAAATCAGCTAACCTATACGATAAAATTTACGATAAATTATTTGATGTTTTAAATAATTCAAATAACTTTGAAGATTTTATTTCACAAGCTATCCCTGAAATAGTAAATATCATCGCTGGCTCACATTTTGAGCTAACCAAAGCAATTTTAAGCTCACAATACTTACAAAGTCAAAAAGAACAATATAGAAATTTAATTAATTCTCTAATTTACTGAGCATCAACGCATTCAAATGAACTTGAAGCTTTATTAGATAAACTTAATTTAAATGGTTTTTTAGCTCATTATAATTTAACCAACAATGAGCTTGCCCAAGCTATTTCAGAATTTTTAGGCATTACTCCAATTCAAAACGCTTTAAATGTGATTAGTAATAAAGTGTTAGATAATGCTTCAAACATTGCTAATGGAAGCTCGTATAATGAATGGGTTAAAACTATTTTTGCTGAAAATAATTCAACGAATCTAGTTAAACAGAATATTAAAAACGGACTTCCTATACTATTAGGAAACGAAACAATCAAAAATACTTTAGCAAAAGTTGTTGTTCAAGTAATTAAAGATCACAATTTAACTTGATTGTTTGATAATGTTGCTCAGCCAAACCAACTTATTACTTCGTTACTTGATAGTGTGTTAGTGCTTAATGAAGAAAGTGATCTCTTCTCAAATGTGATCGATAAAGGAATTGAGATTTTACAAACTCAAGGATTCCGAGGGGATTTTTCACCAGTATTAGATCTTCTAGTAGAAAAATTCAAAACATTAATTACTGGCGGGAATGCTCAAGCAAATCTTTTAAAATTATTAAAAGGATTTGCTCGCTCAGATGCGTTTACTCAGAGTAGCGAAGACCTTAAAGAACTATTGAATAATATATTTACTTACTTTATTCAAAAAACTGATTTTGGAACATTAGTTTTAGGTTTAATCCCACAAGATTCCCGTGATTGAATTAATAAAAACTTATTTGATCCACAAATGTTAGTTCAAATTATTAACCATGGAGCAAAATCAAGCACACTTCAAGGAATTATTAAAGATATCATTTTCTTTATTGTTGATCACCCTGAACATGTGACTAGTGCAACCTATTTAAATGATATTTTTAAACAATACTTTAGCACTTCAACTAATGTAACTTATGTACAACAAAGATTTACACAAGTAGTTACTGAAACCTTTGCACTTCCACAATCAGTAAATGCCATTAAATCAGCGCTAACTAAGTTCTTTACATTTATCGAAATTAACACTAATCCAGAAATTAACAAAATTATTGATTTAGTAGCCAATGGATTTATTCCACTTTTACAAAGAATTGGTTTATTCGATCGTTTTGTTGATGGAGCAGTTAACTTTATTAGAACTCAAAATGAATTTAGTTTAGCTTCATTAAAAGCATTTGTACAAAGTCTTATTAATTCAATTCAACCGACTGAATATGGACTATTCAAAAAACTAATTGGTGATGAATTAATTACTAATAATAAAAATCTTATTAAAAGTGCATTTCATAAAATCGTTGATTCGTTTGTCAATCGTCCTGGAAAATTAGAAGCAATTATGCAAACACTTGGAGTTGGTGGAGCGGTTGTTTCATATGATTCACAAACTATAAACAATATGTTTATTAACATTATTAGAAATAGCAATATTGTTAATGTGCTTAAAACAATTCTTGATAACTTGGTTACAAACAATTTAGAATATAAAAAATTAAACAGTTGACCAGAAGCATTTAACTATTTTATTAGACATACTAATGATCAATCAATTAAAAACAACTTAACTAATTGATTCCAAAGTGTTGCACGAAATAATAATTCTTATTTAGCTCAAGGTGTAGGAGCAATATTACACAGTAAACTTAAAGCATATGGATACAACTTAAATAATAATGATGATTTAAATATGATGAAGCAGGTTGCAAACGGAATGCTCAAAACTCTTGCAAATGATAGATCAATGACTAATACCATTATCAATAAACTTCTTTCTAACATTAAATCAATTGATTTTACCAAAGTATATGATCCGACATTTACAATTGCAAAAGTATTTATGATTTCTGCGTTCTCGCCGCTATTAGATAGTACTAACGAAAAAATTCTGACATCAAAAATATTGGATTTAGGTGGATTTTTAAGTAAAATCACAGAAAACATCGGAGCAGAAACTTATGTTAAATTTATTAATCGATTATTTGATAGTTCATCGCTTGATCAAGTAACCGGAGTTTATAAATTCTTAAACGGATTGCTCAATTTAAATCTTGTCCCAAGTTATCGAAGTGTTAAAATCAATTCAAGAACAAAAGTTCCACATATTATCGATTACTATTGAAACAAACCATTTGAACCAAGCGTTAAATTTAATTCATACAATATTTTCACGCTTAAATCAAGAGTAAGTGAATTTATTAAACCATTCTTTAAACAAATTTTTGTTAAAATTTTCACTGATTACACTACAAATAAATGAAATATCAACAGCCCTAAAGTTAATGATGGATATAAAGCACTTTATCGTATACACGTTTTCCTTCTTTGATTATTACATGATAATAATGTTCCGCTATTTTGAAATGGAACTTGAGATAATGTTGAAGCTTATGTTTCACTTGGACAACAAAAAGGTTGAAATGATGTCTTCAATTCATTCAAATCACGTATTTCTAATAATGGAAAAGTTCTCGAATCACTTGGAAGCAATCACACTAGTTGAGGAAGAAGATGATTTAATAGATATTACACCATGGGAAGTGATTGAAGCAGAATTAATAATAGCAATTACGCTAATAATCAAATCTTGGCTTATATCTATTACAGAACCAAAAACCCTCAAGACAGACATAATAAGAGCAAAACAAAAACCAGAGTGCTTCTTGAATCGCTTCAAAACGGATACATTGGAAATCCAACCAGAATTGATAAAAGCAAATAATCCCAAAACAAGAACGCAAGTTCTTGTTTTTTAAATTATTCTTTTCAAGTAAATTTAATTTATCTAATTTTTTGCTATAATATCCAGATAAATAATTTAAGGAGAAAAATGAAGAAAAGATTAAGCAAAATTTTATACAGTGGATTATTCATTGGAGCATTTGGTTCAATTGCTGTTGGATGCGAAACTGGAAAAGTTACTCAACAACAAATTCCACAAGGACCAATTGAAGGGAATAACATTGATTTATCAGACAGTCTTTTATATTTAAACCAAATACCTTCTTCGATTATCAAAGACTTATCATCAACTGGTGTTTTGAATAAATTATTATTAGTTCCAAATTCAAGTACAAATTCAATTGATATTAGACCTTTTGATTATGGATCATCGGTGATAGATTCTCTTTCAAAACAACCATTACTTAGTAAAACTCCTGGGTTAAATATTGCTTTAACATTAGTGAAAAACAATCAAGTTAAATTAGGTCAAATCCGTTCAAGCAAAGAAAAAGATAAAGCCCTTGAATTTTATGAAAAAGACATTTTCTTTGTTAAAGATAGTTCAAACCAATGAGTTAAATTAGACTTTTCAAAAGAAAATCAATATTTACCAGTTACTATAGATAAAGATAATAATTTTGTTATTGAATATAAGATTCAAAAAGAAGGTTCAGATAAACCAACTGAATATACTAAAACTATTAGAACCAGTTCAGATTCTGAAAAATTAAAACAAGAAATTGCTGATTTATTAGAAAAAGATGCTAAACAAAATGAAAATAAAGTTAAAAAATTCTTAGATCAAGCCGAAATGGGCATAGATTCAGCTTCAAACTTTTTACTAACTTCGCAACTTGTTGATCAATCGTTAAAAGATGGATATAAAAATACTATTGAAACAATTAAAGAAGCCAAACCATTAGTTAAAAAAATTAAAGAATTATTTGATCAAGTTCTTAAAAAAGAAT
Source organism: Mycoplasma sp. 1578d (assembly GCF_024582695.1). Classification (NCBI taxonomy): domain Bacteria; kingdom Bacillati; phylum Mycoplasmatota; class Mollicutes; order Mycoplasmatales; family Mycoplasmataceae; genus Mycoplasma; species Mycoplasma sp. 1578d. The sequence goes on along the minus strand of NZ_CP102081.1, from coordinate 698,547 downwards.
TAACCAATAGTTCAATTTCACAACTTTATTTCGACATAAAGAAATTAATCTCAAAATTCATTAATACATTTGTTGATGATACTATTGAATTAGTTAAGAAAAATAGAATGAAATCAGATGAAGAAGTAAAAGCTGATGTAGATCGAATGAAAAGTAATCTCACATTTTTAAAAGGTTTTTTAACAGCATTGCCATTTTTAACCTTGCTTAGTGATTTTATAGAATCATCTATAAGTAAATATGAAGATCCAAAAACTAAAGATCAAATTCTTTTCGAAATTAAAAATGACGATGTTTTACTTAAAACGTTTGCAACTTGAATTGGTTTAGATTTAGAAAAAATTAATGCATTAAAATTAACCAACAAAGATCTTGTCTCATTCTTGTCATTATTTTTTGAGGTTTTTAAAATTAAAAGTACCTCTAAGGCAATAAACTCATAATTCAAATATCAAAGAGTTTTATTAAAAAATAATATTAAAAGCTATTTAATCAATTTGTAGCTCTATAGAATCCAAAAGTGAATTTTGAAATTACTCTTTTGGATCATTACTTTCATTAATTAAATAAACAGCGTTCTCAAAACGCTGTTTTTATATATTTTTAAATTAGGATCATTTCCTTTTAAGCTGCTTTTTTGCTATAATAATTAAAAAATAAAAAGGAGCCCAAATGAAAATCAAAATCAACAAATTTTTATACAATAGATTATTCATTGGTGCTTTTAATTTAATTTCAGGTCTTTATGCAAACGATCAAAATGTTTTAAAAAAACACATTGATCTATCAAAAAGTTTGCTTAAAACTATTCAAATTTTTTCAAATATTACCAAGAATTTATATCAAGCGGGTTTTTTAAATCTGCTAGATTCAATTTTGAATCAAATTAAAAAATTAAATTTTGTCAATGATTTAAATGGTGAAAAAATTGGTGAATTTATTCAACTAAGCAACAGAGATAATATCTTTGTTCATGATAAATCAGAGCAATGGAACAAATTAAAACTTAAAAAACAAGGCCAATATTTATCAGTTTGATTAAATAAAGATAATAATTTAGCTTTTGAATGTTGACTTAAAAACGAAAATTCAAAGCAAAAAATCATTAACATCAAAAATATTCACAAGAAAAGATATTTTTCTACTTGGCTACAAAAATGACTTGGTTTAATAAATCAAAATTTTAATTTATTAAACATAACAGTCCGAGATATGCCTATATTTTAGAACTTGCCCATTCAAACACCTTTTTATTCCAAAATAAGATAATATAAACAATTTTGGTTTAAAATAATTACTTAAGAAATTTATAAATAATTAAAAGAGAAAATACAAAAGGTTATATTCATAACCACTTTTTAAAATTTTTAGAAAAAATAATTAAGGAATTTTTACATGAAAAGAAAAATTAATAAAATTTTATACAGTACATTATTAATAGGGATTTTTAGTTCAATCTCGCTTGCTTGTTCAAACAATCAAAGTGGATCTCAAAAACAAGAACAACCAAAAACACCTGTTAAAAATAATGAAGAAACTAAACCGTCAAATCCAAAATCAGAGCAACCCGCACAACCACAAGTTCAGCCAGAAAAAACCAAAGATAATCACATTGATTTATCAAAAAGTATGATCCAAATGAGCAATGTTCCTTCAGCGATTGTTAAGGATTTCTTTGACACTGGTTTTTTGAATAAATTAACTTTAGTTCCAAATTCTAGCTCAAATTCAATCGATATTATGGTTGAGAGCTCGCTTTTTAACCAAATTAAAACCTACATTCAAAGTGATAAAAATCTAAAGTCTAATTTTATCAATTATCTTACAAGTCAAATTGATAAATTAAACTTTTTAAAAGATTTAAAAACCATTAAATTAGGCGAACTCGTTCAAGGGACTGAAAAAGAACAAATCTTAGTACAAGACAAAGCTGGAAAATTTGTTCCTTTAGACCTTAAAAAACAAAACCAATATTTACCAGTCAAACTAGATAAAAATGATAATTTAGTAATTGAATATCAAATTAAATCAAACGATTCAAGCAATCCAATTAACCACACTAAATCTATTAAAACCGGACCTGAATCTGATAAATTAACTCAAGAAATGACTAATTTAATCAGTGAATATATTGATAAATACCAAACATTAATTAATGCACAGTTAAAAACCATCAAAGAATATCTTGAGTACTTAGCAAAATCATTAAATGCTCAACCTATCTTTACTGCTACAATGGGTCCATTTAGCAAATTGCTTGAAGTGTTTCAAAAAGATACAATTAATTTTACTTCAACAGTAACCGAATTTAAAAACAAAGCTATAAGCAAAGAATTAACCAATGCTTTATTATCAAAGTTATATTTTGAGTTTAAAAATTACCTTACTAAAATCATTGATGCAACTATTAATGATGTTTTTCAAATTGTTACAAACAATAGAGCAATAGGTGAGCAAGGAATAAAAGACAAAATAGCTCAATTAAAAGATAATATTAATAAGTTAAAAAAATCTTCAGTTTTAAAACAAGTGCAATCATTTTTAACCACAGTAGAATTCTTTATCACAAAATATGATGACTCTAAAATTAAAGATCAAGCAATTAGCGAATCCATACTATACAAACCTGTTAATGATTCATTAAGCAAATGACTCGGTGTAAACCAAGAAAAAGTCATTGCATTGAAAATCAAACCACAAGATGAACTTTTATATCTTTCAAAAATAATTGAAGCATTTGTTAAAGTAGCTAAAGAAATTGACGATGCTCAAAAAGAATTAGATAAAAAGCCTGCTCAATAATAATTCTGTTCAGGCTAATTTATATTCAGAGATAAAAATATACTTCTCTCTAACTTTCGATCTGTGTATCATTATTTGATTTTAAATGTCTATTAAGGAGCAAAAATGAAGAAAATATTTAAAATAATTTTTCTCAATGGATTATTCATGATTCCTTTTAGTTTAATTTCAGTTTCTTGCTCAGCAACTTCAAATTTATCTCAAAATCAAATTTCAAATGAGTATATTAATTCGACAAAAATATTGCTCAAAATATTCAACTCCCATCAGAAATTGCTAAAGACTTATTTGATACTGGATTTTTAAATAATTTAGTTTTAATACCGAATACGACATCAAATTTAATTGTTCTAAAAAATTAAAATTAATTTTTTAGAACAATTAAAGAAAAATCTTGATAATAATAGATTTTTAAATTGACTTTTTAAGAATAAAATTTCAAATCAAATTTCAAAATTTAGTACTTATAGTATTTTAAATGATATTAAAATTGGACAAATTGCCCAATTAAGAGAAAAAGACAAAATATTTATCCTTGATAAATCAGGACAATGGGTTAAATTAGATTTGAGCAAACAAGATCAATATCTACCAGTAAAATTAGACAAGGACAATAATTTAGTTATAGAATATCGAATTCAAGATGAAAATTCTAAAAAATTAATAAGTCAAATTAGAACTATTTAAACAGGTAGGGATTCTGAACAATTAAAGACACAATTTGTTGATTTGATTAAAAAATTTATTAATCAAAATAAACATGAAATCAATGATTGATTAATACAAATTCAACAAATTGTTAATAAATTATCCGATTTAAAGAAAATCAATATTCTTTTAGAAAAATGAATGAAATTTTATAAATATACTCTTAACTTTTTAAAAAAACACTAATAATTTAATATCTTATTTAGTTAATTTTGCAAATCTTTCATCAAAAGGTAAATTAACTAATTCTGATGTAACAAAAATTTACTTTAAAATAAAAGATTACTTTTCTAATTTAATTAATGCATGAATTGATGATATTTTTGAAATAATTAGTGTAAATAAAAAGTTTAGTACAGAAGAAGAAATAAGATCCAAAATAGAATGAGTAAGAGAATATTTTGAAAAAATAAAAATGTTTGGTAATTCACAAAAAGCAGATCAATTTTTATCATTTGTAGAAACTTATTTATCAAAATATAATAATCCTCAAACAAAAGATCAAATACTTGATGAATTAAAATCAGATAACTTTTTTTCTCCTTTGTTCAAAAAATGATTTGAGTTAAAAACTAAAAATATCGATTCAATAAATATAACTCCAAAAGACATGCTTTTATTTTACATTCCACCACTTTATCATCTTTATATTGAAGAAAAAATTCAAAATGAATTAAAAAAATTTGAGTTAGAATAAAAATGAATATTCTTTAAACTCATAACTAACATTTTCTTGGTTCAATTAATGTAATTTGATTTCATTTCATAAATATTTGATCATTAAAAGGCTTTGTTTTTAAATATATTTTTTGCTATAATTAAGCAATAATTGAGGAGCATAAATGAAGAAAAAGATTAATAAAATTTTATATAGCGGTTTATTTATTGGGGCTTTTAGTTTAATTTCGGCTTCTTGCTCAAACAATCAAAATGTAGTTCATAAACAAGAACCAAAACCAGTAGAAAATAATACAAAACAAGAACAGCCAAAAACACTTGTTAAAAATAACGAAGAAACCAAAGTATCAACACCTGTAACTGAGCAATCTGGAAAACCTACTCCACAAAAAACTCAAGATAATTACATTGATTTATCAAAAGGATTATTCCAGTTAAGCGATATTCCTTTAGCGATTGTTAAGGATTTATATAAAAATAAATCCTTAACTAAATTATCTTTAGTTCCAAATTCTACATCAAATTCAATTGATCTAGAATTAAAAATTAATAAGTATGATGAAAGCATTAATATTCTTAAAAACAATGAGTTTTTAAACACATTTTTAAAAAATGAAAATTTAAGAAGAATTTCAGAATTGAATTTTTTAAACAATTTATTTAAAATTAAAATTGGCGAATTGATTAAAGGGACAGATAAAGATCAAATCTTTGTGCAAGATAAAGCAGAAAATTGGGTTAAATTAGATTTGAGCAAACAAGATCAATTTTTACCTATTAAATTAGATAAAGATAATAATTTTGTACTTGAATATAAAATTCAAAAAGAAGGTTCAAAAACTCAAACAGATTATGCTCAAATAATTAGCTTGAATAATAAAGATAAATCAATTTCAAAAAGTGTTGTTGATTCATTGGCAAATTATGCACAAAAAAATAGCTTTCAAGTTCAATTTTATTTAAGTATTCTTAAGCAATTTGGTAATACAGAAAATTTATTTAAAAATTTATTACCACAATCTTTAAGAGAAACATTTGCAAAAAGTATTGATTCTTTGGATCAATTCGTCAAGAAATTTACTGAATTATCATCTGATTTTTTCAAAAAGTTAACTAATAAAGAAATAACAAACGAATCATTAACTAATTTTTACTTTGAAACTCAAAAAATAGCGGTTCAATTATTCAGTGCATTTTCAAATGATATTGTTAATTTAGTTGTCAAAATAAAATCACTTAAACCAGAGGAAATTAAGAATAAAATTGCTAAGCTAAAAGAAAATATTGATAAATTAAAAACTGATACAACTAAAGAAACAAAATTAGTTAAAACTATCAGCGGTCTTTTAAAAAGATATGAAGATCCTGCGTTAAAAGATGAAGTAATTATTGATTTTAGTACACTCGAAAGTGACCCACAGCTTAAATTATTAGGAATAAGCATTCCAAAAGCTAAAAATTTAACTCTTAAAGTGCAAGATATTCTTTTAATTTATGCAACTTTTTCAATGGGATCTAATAAGTAGTAAAAGATAATAAAAATCAGCTTTAAAAAGAGCTGATTTTTTGCTTGACAATTACAAAACGATTTTTACCACTAAGATCTTTTAAAATTTCAATATCAAATTCATGCTTGATTTGTGTTCAAAAATCTATATGTAGTGGATTGATTTCAAAGATAATCATTCCCTTATCGTTTAAATATTCAAAAGCTTGCTTTAATATTTTTTTATAAAAAAATAAACCATTTTCATTAGCAAATAAAGCCTGATGTGGTTCAAATTTTAATACACTATCGCTAATGAGTTCGCTTCTTGATAAATATGGCGGATTAGAAACAATTAAATCAAATTTCGAGTTAATATTTTCGAATAAATCAGAAGTAATAATTTTTACATTAACTTGGTTTAATTCACAATTTTCCTGTGTTGATTCAATTGCTTGTGGATCAATATCTGCACAAGTTACCGATAAATTAGCATTGTTTTTCTTTAGAGCAATTCCAATAAAACCGCTCCCAGCACATAAATCCAAGACATTTTGAAAATTGTGTTTTTTAATTAAATCTAATGCATGAAAAACTAATTCTTCAGTTTCATAACGGGGAATGAGCACATTTTTGGATACATTAATTCGTACATTAGCTAAATCAACATAACCAATAATTTTTTGCACTGGAAAACCTGCATTGAGCATTTTTTGCTCTTGATCACTTATTTCCAAAGACAAACCATACCTTCTTTTTTCTAACAATAAATCAGCTTTGCTTGGCATAACTATAATCCAGCTTCTTTGATTTTTTCGTTATGCTCTTCAGTTAATAAAGCGTCAATAATTGAATTTAATTTACCTTCCATTACTGGCCCTAGTGATGTAGAATAAGAAATTCGATGATCAGTCACGCGATCTTGAGGATAATTATAAGTACGAACTTTTTCGCTTCGCGCACCTGAACCAGCTAGTTTACGATATGCTGATTCTTCTTCTTGTTTTTTCTTGAGTTCAAGATCATAAAGTTTTGATTTTAAAATCCGCATGGCAGTTTCTTTGTTGAGAATTTGACTCTTTCCATCTTGACAAGACACAACAATATTTGTCGGAATATGGGTAATACGTACAGCTGAATCAGTAGTATTGACTGACTGACCACCATTACCAGATGAACGAAACACATCAATTCTTAAATCATCATTTTTAATTTCAATTTCAATATCATCATCAATTTCAGGCATGACAGTTACTGTTGCTGTTGATGTATGAATTCGTCCTTTAGCTTCAGTAGTTGGAACCCTTTGGACTCTATGAGCACCAGATTCAAATTTTAACTTTGAATATGGTTTATCCCCTCTTACTGCAAAAGTGATTAATGAAAAACCACCCGAATCTGAAGGATTAGTTTCAAGTACAGTTACTTTCATATCGTTTGAAGCACAGTATTTTGAATACATTCTAAATAAATCACCAGCAAAAATATTAGCTTCATCTCCACCAGCAGCTCCACGAATTTCAACAATGACATCCCGATTATCATTTTCATCTTTTGGAAGAATTAAAATTTTTAATTCTTGCTCAAGCTTAAACATTTTACTTTCAGCTTCGCTGATTTCAACTTTAGCTAAACTAACCAAATCAGGATCTTTTTCATTTAACATTTCTTTAGCTGTTTTGAAATTATTTTCAGCTTGAAGATATTGCTCAAAGGCTTGGACAATATCTTTAATTGAGTTGATTTCCTTTGAAATTTGTGTATACATTTTAATATTACTTACAATTTGCGGATTAGTTAATTGGACTTCTAATTCATTGTGTTTTTGTTTAATTTGAACCAGTGATTTATACATTGTATTTTCCATAATATTTCTATTTTATCAAATCTTTAAAATATCCTTTTGAGTTAATTTTATGCTCATTTTATCAGTTGGTAAAATTAACTCCTTTTTTTTTTTTTTTTTTCAAAAGAATATAATATTATTAATCAGTATTAAAAGCAGGTTAACATGAAAAAAACATTTTGAAAAAATACCTTTTTATTGGTATTAACTTATCCAAGTGTTCTTTTGGTTTCTTCTTGTGCTCAATCAAAAATTAGCACTGACGAAGGAATTGACAACGGTGGTAAAAATAAAACCCCCAAAGATCCTAACGGAGGAAGTTCTTCAGATAATTTAACCCCCCCTTCAAATACAAACCCAGTTTCACCAAGTAAAGCTCAAGAAGGTGAATTAGGTGGAATTGAAATCGGAGGAGGAGGAGGAGGAGGCGCTTCGCCAAATGAAATTCCACGCGGACCTCAAGGAGCCATTCCAGGAAGACCAGATATTTCTGTCAATGAGTATCAAAAACTTTCTACTGAAAAGAAAAATCAAGTAGATTTACAAGCATACACTAAAGCTCTTAAAGGCGCTCTTGGTGATCTTTCGTATACTTCACAACAATCTCCAATTAAAGATCAAGCACAAGTGAAAGCATATGATGATAAAGCTCTTAAAGCAGATCAACCTGAATATGAAAGTGCATTATTAAGAAACTTTTCAATCGTCAAAGACAATAAATTATTTTTAAATCCAATTTCTAAGAAACTTTCAGCTGCATATTGAGATTCGGCTATAAATAATCGTGGTTTATCAAGATATTTACCAAATCAAAAATACAAAGATATCGCTTTGCAATCATATGCAATTAAATTTAACGATGGGAATGATCTCATTAGTCAAAATGATGGATTTTCTGAAAAAGGAACTGCTTGAATTTTAGATTATCAGCTTGATTCAAGTGGATATCCAACCAAATGATATCTAGCAACTAATTTACACGTAGCTTCTCAATTGTTAAAACAAACAGTTGATAGTAATTATTCAAATATTACTAATTTAGCAGAGGAAAAAAAAGAATATGACGATACTATCAAACGCAAAACTGAATTAGAAAAAATATACACTGAAATTGTCAAACCATTTAGAGAAAAGCTTGCGACAATTGATAAAGAAATTGATCGCTTAAAAATAGAAAAAAACAAGGCCGACACAGACGGTAGATCTTCAGATGTTAAAAAGTATAATGATCTTATCGCAAAACAACAAGATCTTAAAGTACCAATTTTCAAGGAAGAAAACGCCAAAGTTGCTCAAGAATTTGATAATAAATATGGAATTGAATACAACCAATTAAGCGATAAGCTTAAAGGTAAATTTAAAGGTACTACTAAAAACATTGCTCTTGAACACTTCAATGAAGAAACACCAATTGATCAGGATTTATTAACTAATGATAAAGCGTTTACTGTTGATGTATTTTATTTAAAACCTGAGCAAGTAAAAATTGTTTATGGAGCAAATGATTTTCTAAATTCTAGTCCAAAAGATTATCTTCCAAGCGATTCACCATACAAAGATACTGAAGAATTAGCTGATTTTGCTGTTTTAGAAGTTGATTTTACTTCTCGTGACAATAGTCCTTATAAATACTGATCGAGAAAAGAAAACAAAGAGATTACTGTTAATTCGGCCTCAGAATTAGCCAAAAAAGCAACTTCAGATTTTGCAAATTGAGATGCTTCACGTAAATTCAAATTCGCTACAAATTCTTTATATAAGGATTGGGATAAAAATAACAGTGAACAAGTAGAAGTAACTACCCAGGAAAATAAAAAAGTAAAAATACCAAAAAGTTCGGTTAATTTACTAGCTTTAGGTTTCCCTAACTCTGCAACTGATAATCAAATTGACACAGCTTATAAACCAAAAGAATTTGTTGATGCTCTTAAATGAACACAAAGTATTTGAGTTAATAAGCCAATTTATACTCGATCTGAATTTGCTGTGGCAGGTAAAGTTACAACAAAAGATTATGGTTCAGGATTTTCAAAAGCCTTTGGGTTAAGAAACTTTTTATCAAAACCAGGAATTAGTGACTATACCATCACTGCTCCAATAATTACTGCTGCTAAAAATGAACCATTCTCAATGCCATACTTTAAAGATACAAAATCTAAATATCAAGGAAAATCATACATTAACTATGGTCTTGGATATACATTAGCTTCCTGACAACCACTTACCGGAGCTTCAGGTTCTAGCGTTAGAACAATGGATAATCAAATCGTTGGAATTAATTTTGCTACAGGTGATGAATTAGGAAACTCATTAACTTCACTAGTTCAAGCATTTAGAAGCGAAGGAATTGATTATTCAGGATTTTACGGTTCATATAAATTAGAACAATATGATTTAATTTATGGCGGAGGCAAAAACCAACGTACTTCATATCGTCAGGCATTACACGATTATAACAAAGACGCTAAAACATATTTATTCCCTAATGGAACAGATGAAGCTCATATTCCTAGCGAATATAAATTCAACAATTAATAGGAGGTAGCCGTGATTAAAGCTAAAAAAACGAAAATTCTCTTAAATATATCTCCTTTTACTGCAATCGGAATTCTTAGTATAGTTGCAGCAGGCGGAATTTATTCAGCTATTAATAAAAATAGTTCAAGTGATATTTATATAACAAGTAGAAATATTGACTCAACTTTAATTGACAATGCTGCTCAAACAAATTTAGCACAAGCTTCAAATAAAGATAATAATCTCAAAAAACTCGAAAAAGTTAAAGAAAAGGTTCCAGAACCAGAAAAGGTTATAAAACCTGAAATTCAACCACAACCAGAGCCAGTCAAAATTACAGAGACAAAGCCAATACCGCAACCAAAGCCAATACCGCAACCAAAGCCAATACCGCAACCAAAGCCAATACCGCAACCAAAGCCAATACCGCAACCAAAGCCAATAAAAGTTCTTAATGTAGACGAAGGTGCGGCTGTTGATCCTAATGCGGCACCAGATATAGATTTTAAAAATATTAAACCAAGCGTAAATGGTAATATTGATGCAAGTCAAAAAGCATTAATTACAAATGCAGTTAATACTTTATATAAAATCGGTCAAAATTTACCTAGTCAATTTGACGCAAAAACTAAAAAAGAATTCAAAGATGCAATAAACCAATATCAATTAGCAACTACAGGAAAACCTGCAAATTTTTCTGAAGAATGATATGATCAATACTTTTATTTAATTCAAAATGACGGTAAAGATCTTGAACAAAAACTTAAAGAATCTAAAGAAAATGGTATTGGAGATATTTTAGGTTTTTGACGTACAGATAATATTAACACCAGCTATTGATTTAAATATCAATTCGAATCAATTAAAAAAGATCTTGCATCAGAACTTGATAAAGGAATGATTCCAGTGATTTCTTTAAATCCTACAGAAATTGGCGGGATTGTTTGAGGATATGCAGATAAATCAAAAAACCCTGTTAGAAACAAACAAATTGCTGATAACAAAAGAAGATTCTTTAAATACGATTCTGAATGACAAAGAACACCAGATGACATCGAAAATAATAACTATGCTGGATGAAAGAAAAGTTATGATACACCAGCATTTACTAAATATGGAATTACCGAAAATGAAGGAATTAAGGTTCTAAAATTTGAACCTGAATCTGATTTTGCTAAACAAGGTTATGATGGTAAACCTAAAATTTTAGTTCAATTAGACGCGACTAATCAAGCAGGATATTCGAAATTTCTTGATTTCATTAAAGCTGTTGAAAAAGATCCTTCTCAACGAATTGATGCAATTGTGATTAAAAATATGGGTAAAATTGATAAAACACAAAAATTTGAACACATTTTAAGTCAAATTCCAGATTCAGTAAAAAAATTAACTCTATTTTTCGCTGCCCATGATACAACTGCGCTTAAAGCTCTTAAGAATAAACATATAGATGAATTAGAATTATATACTCCAGCTGGAGCTCTTGATAATGATTGATCAATCAATCCAAATTCACTTCAAGGAGTTAAATATATAAGTCGTGATTATGATCCAAGTAATAAACATAATGGGTCAATTATTTTTGATAGACTCAAATTTGATGTGGAAGATAATTTAAACACAATTAACCAAGGTCTCAAAATGGTTTTTGATACTAGAAAAGACGAAAGAGTCTTTCAAGGGTCATTTGGCCCAGGATCTTGACCACTTAAATTAGATTTTTCTAATGTTCCTTCAATTAGAAGTTTAAAAGGAATGAATCTTTATGGGAAAGTATTTAAAGAGTTAACTTTATATAACTCTTCAAATATTTTCACGGCAGATCTAACCACTTTATCACAACAACAATGACAAGCCCTAATTGTTAAGGGTCTTGAGAGAGCTAAATTGTATTTTAAATCTCCTACACCAGTTACTACTTTGTATTTAAAAGGAACAACTATTTCAAATAATTTTGGTAGGGATCTGTACGGATTAATTGAAGCAGGAAAAGATAATTTCCAAACAATTTATGTGGACACACAAGAAGTGGCCAATACTTTAAACCGTTCACAAGCGTTTACAACATTTGGTAAACGTGCCGTTGTGAAACCAAATAATTTCAATCCTGAAGGAGGAAATAGTGAAATTAGTTTTGACTAAGAAGGTTCACCTTTGGTTTGATTTTAGCAAAGAAAACATCCTAAAGTTAAGCTCTTTTATTGCAACTTTTGTGTTGTTTTCTTTTTTTGTTTTGTCTTTTTCGATTCAATTAAGTAGTCCACGCTTTGTTTTACATTGATCTAATATTTTTAATAGCGAAACAATTACTAATAAGTCATATAATTTCTTAGCCCTTGGCACTTTTGTTATCTTAACCATTATTGCTCTGGCTAGTTTATTTAAATCATTTATGGTTTTAAGTAACAATAATCTTAAATTTAAACATTATATTGCTTGATATGTTAATTACTTAACTTTAGCAATTGTGTGTGCAGGGATTTATGGATTTATGCCGCACCAAGTGACATCTAAACCTATTGACTTGTTTTATAAATCACTGGTAATTTTTTGATATTTATTGATTTCAATTGGGTATCAAATTCATGTTTTAGTCTTTAGGTCTAAGCATTTAATCAACATTTCTAAGCACATTGTTTTAAGCACATTGGAATATGTTTTTAAACTTATTTTAGCCGGAACCTTTATCTTTGTACTTTATTTATTTGTGTCAAAAACCCCAACTAATGATGCATTATATTTTAATAATGATGTAATTAATTATTTAGATGGGATTAAGTCAAAAACCCCAGGACTTTATTTTGTATTCATTTTCTTAATCACACTCTTTATTATTTCGATTATTATGCTCAAATTTTTAAATATTCAAGCTCAAAAAGAAAGCTTAATTGCTTGAAAAAATAAAATCACAAGTATTCTAGCATTTGCTTTTGCTATTCTAATTGGAATTTTTATCTTAGCTATTTATTTAACTATCACCAGTAAAAACTCTTCTAAAGCTTCAATCACCTTTATTCAACAACTTGATTATATTTATCTAATTATTCTGGGAATTCTATTTATTGGAATATTAACTTTAATAATCTTGATTAAACTTTATTTTGAAAAAATATTTAAAATTTCAAAGAAAAATTCTATTATTTTAGCAATTAATTCTACTTTGGTGATTTTATCGCTAATGAGCATATTGAATTTACTAAAAGTGAATTTTTATACCCAACAATTTAGTAATTTAATTATTCTAACCACAATTTTAATTAGTATTATCTTTATTGTACAGAAGAAATATTACCTTGAAAAAACAACATTAATTGCTTATTCAATTGTTTTATCTTTATTAACAATTGCTTCAGTGCTGAATTGTTTTGAATACACTTCGATTAATTTTCAAAACAATTCATTAATATATTCAAGCTCAGATTTTATTTATTCGGCTCGAATTTCCATAGCTGCATCAGCACTATTATTTGTTGAAATAATACGTAAATCATCTAAAAAAGTATTTTTATTAATATTCACATTACTTAATTTGAAATTAATTAAAGGACACAAGGAGTAAATATGTTTAAGAAAAAAACAAAAAATCCAGAACAAACTCAATATCAAGAATCGATTTACCAAGCTTATCAAAAGCTTATTGGTCAAAGGGAGTTTGTTAATTTTTCGAAATTACTCAATACTTTTGAAATTAATCATAATTTAAGTACTAAAAATCAAATGTGATTTAAAATTGTGGATCAATTGAATAATTTCAAACAGACACAAAAAAATGCTTTATTCAAAAGTTTTTCAATTCGTTGAAATCGTAACCCTAAATTTAGCTTTACTAAATTAGTTCCAACGATTGCAAATCCAGACACTAATGCATTAGACATTAATTTTAAAAATGCTTCAAACCCAGAGCAAAATACTATTTTAGAACAGTTTAATGTTTTTATTGATGGATTGATTAATAATGGATATAAACTTGAAATTATCAAAGATATTGTTGTTTTTAAAGATAGATCTTCCAATGCTCATAAAATTTTATTTAGTCAGGAGTTTTTAGGCAATGAATCTGAAGAAAATTAAAGAAAAGAAAAACAACTTAGATAAAATTTACAAAATTGTTGAATCTAAAAAAAATATTACTCTGGTTAATATCCTAAAATTATCAAAAGAAATTTTGTTTTATTTACAAAGATCCAATTTTTCTAAAGATTTAATTACTTTACTTAATGACAATTTTCTTATCGACAATTCTTTTTAAGTAAAAGCGGAATTGCTCATATTAATAAAGGACAAAAAATTTGAGTTTATATTACTGAAGAAGAAAAATATGGTACCAATTCATATCAAAAACACTATAAAACTTTGACTCAATTTGCTAATATGGAAAAGGATTTATTTATTCTAATTGGAGAAAAAGCCCAAACACTTCCTATAGCAAAGAAAGAACAAATTTTATTTAAACATGAAAGTAATCATGTAGCAAAATTAATTGAAATTTTACCTAAATTAATAATTAATATTTTTAAGCAATATAAAATTTCTGAACTTAATTTTCTAATTAATTCGTCAAAGCTTAAACAAAAATACATTACCTTGTTTCCGCTTGAAAGAAATAATTTTGAATTAACTTATTATTCCCAAAAAGGAATTTCAAATACTTTTGATTTGAGTAAATATAAAATTCACCCTGAACCTAACTTATTTGTTGAATCTTTATTTGAACATTATTTAACTTTTTCAACAATGTCTCTATTAATGGAATCGGCACTAGTTAAAGAAAAATATAATCTTGTGGCCCAAAATAAATCGCTTAATGATCTTGAGGAAAGAATCCGTAAACATAAGATTTTATATCTTCGTACTAAAAAAGATCTAGAAATTGAAGAAATTTCAATTTTGAGTCCTGATAAAGATTTGATTCACACGCAAAATGAGGTAAATCATGGTTAGATTAAACTTTGTTTCAACAAAAAACAACCTTAATTGAATCATGGTTAAGGACATTAATGTAAGTAAAACACTTAATGATAAGTGGATAAAAATCAAACCCAATTCAATTGTAAGCTATAAAAATATTTTGCTCAAACTAACTTTAAGCGATGAACAAAATTACTATTTATTAGTTGATAATTTGTTTTTAAAATATGATCAAGATCAAGCAACTATTCATTATGATGTTTATTTAAATAGTTTTATTCAAAAAAAGGATAAAAAATATTTAGCACAAATTAAAGAAAAATACGCTGCTATTAAAAAAGAAATTCTTTCAAACAAAACAGCGAAAATGTTTAATTGAACTAATGTGGATGAAACTAAGTATGAATTACTAAAAAGGGATGAATTTTATTTAAAAACCCAAATTTATTATTCATTAATCAAAAAGGAGCTCCCATGAAATTAAAAAGAATTTTATTTTCATTAGCTTCACCATTAATAACAATTCCAACTGTATTTAGTGTTTCGGCAGATCCAATCAATAATACTCAGCCCCCAAAAGAAAATGACAAAAAAGATAAAAATGAAACTCCTAAAACACCTCCTAATTATGATCAAATCAAACCTAAACAGGAAAAGGTTATTGAAAAAGAATTTTTAAGTGCACTGGATCGGGTTGAAGGAAATATAATTAACGCGATTAAAAGGATTGAGGATTTAGCTGAAAAACCACTTTCTAATGAATTATTAGTCAAAATAGCTTACTATAAAAAAGTTGCCAATTTTATTAAAGAAAATACTAAAGAAATTGTTAAAAATCCAGAAAAATTTGGATTTAATACTATTTTCCCAAAACTATTAGTTGCCAAACAATACCATTTTGGAACGGTTAAATATAACAACAAAGAATATGCTCCAACAATTATAGGAGAAAGCAATCCAACTAATTATGATGTGGTCGTCAAGCTTGATCCTAAAAACTCAGTTAAAATCGAAGATAAGGATAACAAACTTACCATTAATACTGCCCAAGAAGATGAAGTTTTAAAAACTACTAATTCTTATTTTTCAGGTATTAGTGCACAAACTGAGAAAATTTTTATTAACGCAGATGATTTACCAAAGTTCCCAGACACAACTGATTTTGTACTTCAAGAAAATTCGCAATACGATCTCAAGCTCCCTGAAGGATTTAAAAGTTGAAATGAATATATTCAACAAAAAATAAATAAACAATTTTTAAGTTATGACTTAGAACAAAATGTTTTATTTAATCAACAAAATCAACCCAAACCACAACCACAACAACCCCCACTTCCAAACACAGTTCCACCATTAATTGATAATGATCCTGATCAAGGAATTCCACCAACACCTGAACCCAGTGTAGAAAATGTACCTAGACTGGCACCGGTTCTAGGTTTTGAGAAAGCCAATGCTTCAAATAAGGATTTAGTTGCATTGTTTCAAGCTAACAGCGAAGTGTTTAATAGTAAGTACGTGTGATTTAAAAATTCAATTTTAAATTCATTTGCATATCAGGTTACTGGTTTAGAAGAAAAAGATAACAAACTCATTGCTACTGTTTCATTACTTGAAAAAACCAATCCAAGTAATGCGACACAATATACTGTTCAAGTTCAAAGATATGCTAGTGCACAACAAAGTGCAAGCTATCAAAAAGTTTACCAGGAATTTTCTGAAGTGTTTGGAGAATTTCTAAAAGCACTCAATCTAGATGAAAAACACGATTATAAATCATTAGGAAGCAATCTCTTAGCTCAAACTGTTTTTAATCAAGTTTTTTCAAGTGTTAAATTAATTAACACAGCTCCATTTCGAGAAAAAGTAGATCAATTAGTTGCTAAATATCAATCAAAAACCACATTTTCTGCACTAGATGGTTCAATCACTAATCAAGCATTAACCCAAAAAGCCAGAGAACTTTTAGTTAATTCTCTTGCTGTACAAGAAATTAATGAATATAAGTTTTTTAATTATCTAGCTAATGCTTATGAGCGACTTTATCAAAATCTTAATTTTCAAGCTCAAAAAAATATTAAACAAATTGAGGAAAATTTCAAAAACTTGGATTTAGATGTAAATCATTTAATTTCATCTTTTAAAAGCTTAAATTCAATGCTAAAAACTTTTAAAATTATTGCAATTAAGTCTAATTTTTCAGCAAAGGATTATCAAGAATATACTCAAGTTTTAACTGATATTCATAAACAAATTAACAATATATCAGCACTCACTAAAACCCAAGAATTAAAAGATAAACAAGATCCTCAAGCTAAGCCATTTACTAATTCATATCAAGATTTAAATGTTAATTATCAAGATAAGACCTCTTTAAATGATATTTTATTATGAACATTTGTTGGTATTAGTGTGCTTGGAGCACTTGGGATGTTTTTAATGTGAATGTTTAAAAAAATATTAGCTAAACGCAAATTAAGTAAGGAACAAAATGACAAATAAAATACAAATTACTTCAATTAATGAATATATTGTTCAAATTTCAGGGAACCATAGTTTTACTCAAGGGGATTTTTTAGTTCTTAAGAATAATCCGAATGTTAAGTTCATGGTAATAAGTGCTAGTTTAAATACAGCTTTTTGTTTATGTACCACTAATAAAGAAAAGTTTTTAGTCGGTTCAGAAGTACTTCCAGCTCAAGAAAATAAATTAGTAAAAACTTCGCTTGAATATTTTGGGAAAATAATTGATATTCACGGAAACATTATTTTCCCAATTGGTGTAAGAGCAAGTCAATTTTTAGACGTACAATCAAAAACCATTCAAGCTGAAAATGATTTAATGGTATACCAAACTCTTACTGAGCAATTAAACACAGGATATGCTATTGTTGATTTACTAATTCCACTTGGAAAAGGTCAAAGAGAACTTATTATCGGAGATCGTCAAACTGGAAAAAGTTTTATTGCACTCAACACTATTATTAACCAAAAAGACAAAAACGTTAAATGTATTTATGTGGCTATAGGCCAAACTCAAAACCAAGTTTCTTGGGTTTATCAAACTCTAAAAGAACATAATGCTCTAGATTACACTATTATTGTTAATGCTTCGCCTGAAAATCCATTTGAGCAATATCTAGCTCCATATATTGGAATGGCCCATGCTGAAAACCTTTCATATTTTGACGATGTTTTAATTGTTTTTGACGATTTAACTAAACATGCTAATGTGTACCGTGAAATTGCTTTATTAACTAAAAAACCAATTGGGAAAGAAGCTTATCCAGGTGATATGTTTTACGCTCATGCACGTTTACTTGAGCGAAGCGGAAGATTTGTTGGACGTAAAAGTATTAGTGCTCTTCCAATTTTGCAAACTATTGACAATGATATTACCTCACTAATTGCCTCAAATGTAATTTCAATTACTGATGGGCAAATTGTTACTAGCAGCGAGTTATTTGCTTTAAATAAATATCCTGCCATTAACATTGATTTATCAGTGTCTCGGATTGGAACTAGATTACAAAAACCGATTATTTCACAAACGACTAAAACAATCAATACAATTTACCGTGCTTTTAAACGTCAAACTAAATTAGCTGCTCTTAAATACGATCTTAATGAAGAAGTTAATAATTTAATTATTTCCGGAATTCAGATTGAAAAATTATTCAACCAAAAAGGAATTACTTCCTATGATGAATATGATTTGTTTCTGACTTCGCAAATTATTCAATTTAACATTTTAAATAATTTAAAAGAAAATCAAATGCAACGGGCAATTGAATTTATTATTAAATTTGTCAAAGAAGACAAAGTGTCAACCGAATTAATTAATAATATTATTCAAGGCAAAATTTCAGATAAAACTGCACCAAAAGATTATTTTAGTTTCTTGCTTAAAACTTATTCAGATATGCACAATTTAAACTGAAATATTGTCGCACCAAAAGAATATTTAAACTTAAATTCAGCACTAATTAGTAAAATTCATTCATCATTTAAAGGAGCAAAATAATGCAAGGAAAAATAACTAAAGTATGAAGTGATGTTCTTGAAATTACTTTTGAGAAAAATAATTTACCTTTATTAGAAACTCTGCTAGTTGATGAAAATGATTCAGTGTTATTGGTAAAAAAAGTTGTTTCACAAGAAGCGATCTTAGCTATAATCGTGAAACAAAAAGGCGATTTTTCAATCAATGGAAAAATCAAAGCTCTTAACCACGGTTTTATGGTGCCAGTTGGCGAAAGTTCGAAAGGATTAATTTTCGATATTCTCGGCCAACCACTTAATAAAACACCAACCAAAAAACTTAAATATGTGGAAATGAATTCAACCAACAAGCCAAATGTTAATTATGAAAATAAATATAAAATTCTTGAAACAGGAATTAAAGCTATTGATTTCTTCATTCCAATTTTAGATGGATCAAAAATTGGTATTTTCGGTGGTGCTGGAGTTGGGAAAACCGTGTTAATGAAAGAAATCATTTTCAACCTTTCTAAACAACAAAATAATACCTCAGCTATTTTTGTGGGTTCAGGAGAACGTTCACGTGAAGCAATTGAGTTATATGATGATTTAAGAGATTCCAATTTAATGGATTCTTCGATTATGTTTATTTCCAAAATGAATGAAAACCCTGGAGCTAGAATGAGTATTGTTCCGGTCGGAATTACTGCTGCTGAGTATTTAAGAGATGAGCAAAAAGAGAATGTGCTCTTATTCATTGATAACATTTTCCGTTTTATTCAAGCAGGGAATGAAACTTCTTCTTCGCTTGATAAAAAACTTTCAGTTGGAGGGTATCAATCAACCTTAAACACAGAAATTTCACAGATAGAACAAAGAATTTATAGTAATCAAAATGGTTCAATTACCTCATTTCAAACTGTGTTCTTACCAATGGATGATTTATATGATCCTTCAGCTGTAGCTGTGTTTAATCACTTAAATGCATCAATGTTTTTATCACGTGAAATCACAGCTAAAAATATTTTTCCTGCCTTTGATCCACTAGCTTCTTCATCAACTAATGTGAATCCAGATATTATCGGACTTGAACATTATAATGCTATTTTAGAAGCTAAATTTGTGCTTCAAAAATACAAAGAGCTTGAAGATGTAATGATTATTCTTGGATTTGATGAATTAGACGAAGAATCGCAAACTATAGTTAAAAAAGCACTCCAATTACAAAACTTTTTCTCACAATCATTCTTTATGACTGAACACTTTAGAAATACTCCTGGAGTGTTTGTACCACTACAAAAAACCGTCCAATCAGTTATTAAAATTCTTCGTGGAGATTATCTTCATTTATCGCCAGAGCACTTTTCATACATTGGTTCAACCGAATCACTAGATAAACTGAAAAAATAACAAATGAGCTTCAAGCTCATTTTTTAACATAAAACAACTAAATTTAAATCCTTTTGAAGCAAATTCAAAAAAAGAATATAATTAAAACAACGTTTTATATAACTCAAAATATTAATAATTTTAAGGAGAAGAAATATGTCAGCAATTAAAAAAATTCACGCTCGTGAGGTTCTTGATTCACGTGGTAATCCAACTGTGCAAGTTGAAGTATGGACTGAATATGAAGGATATGGTTCAGCAATGGTTCCTTCAGGAGCTTCAACTGGTTCTAGAGAAGCACTTGAACTTAGAGATAAAGGATCAAAATATGAAAGTAATTGATTTGGTGGTAAAGGAGTTATGTTAGCTGTTGACCATGTTAACAATGACTTAACACCTGAATTATTAGGGACGGAAGTTACTGATCAAAGGGGAATTGATTTAAAAATGATTGCTCTCGACGGAACTGCTAATAAAGAAAAAATGGGAGCAAATGCCATTTTAGGAGTTTCACTTGCTGTAGCTCGTGCAGCTGCTAATGAATTACAATTACCACTTTACAAATACCTTGGTGGATTTAATGGACATTTATTACCAGTTCCAATGTTAAATGTAATTAACGGTGGAGAACACGCTTCAAACACTATTGACTTTCAAGAGTTTATGATTATGCCTGTAGGAGCTAAAACCTTTAGAGAATCAATGCAAATGGCTAACTTTGTTTTCCACAATCTTGCTAAATTACTTAAAAAAGCTGGACATGGAGTTCAAGTTGGTGATGAAGGAGGATTTGCTCCAAACTTTAAATCACATGAAGAAGCTCTTGATTTTTTAGTTGAAGCAATTAAAGTTTCAGGTTATGTACCAGCAAAAAGCGGAGATAAAGCTGTTGCGATTGCAATGGATTGTGCTTCAAGCGAACTTTACAAAGACGGAGTTTATACTTTCAAAAAACTTAAACAAGCTATTGAAGAGAAAAAACCTGGATTTGAGCACCTTGAAGAGGTTAAACTTACTTATACAACTAGTGAAATGATTGATTATTTAGGAAAATTAGTAGATAAATATCCAATTGTATCAATTGAAGATGGATTAGCTGAAGCCGATTGAGAAGGATTTGCACAATTTACAGCTAAATATGGACACAAACTTCAAATTGTAGGTGATGACCTTACTGTAACTAATACCTCAATTTTAAAACGTGCCATTAAAGAAAAATCAATGAACTCAATTTTAATTAAAATTAACCAAATTGGAACATTAACTGAAACTTTTGAAGCAATTCAAATGGCTCAAAAAGCAAATATGACTGCTGTAGTATCACATCGTTCAGGAGAAACTGAAGACTCGACTATTGCTGACATTGCTGTAGCAATGAATGCTGGTCAAATCAAAACTGGATCAATGTCAAGAACTGACCGTATTGCTAAATACAATCGTTTACTTGCTATTGAAGAAGAACTTGGTTCAAGTTCAAAATTTGATGGCGAAAAAGCGTTTTACAACATTAAATTATAATTGTTTATAAATTAACTTTTTAACACAATTATTGATCAATAAAATTTTTATTATGTAGTTAATTAATAAAATAAAAGCGATTTCTTAATCGCTTTTACAATTTTATAGACCAGTTTTAAAAAAAAGGAGAGAGATGGATAATCAAGTGAAAACAGATTTAACAAATGGTTTAACTGATTTACAAGTACTAGATCAGCAAGCCAAATATGGTTTTAATGAAATTAAAATCCATAAAAAATTTAGTTTTATCAATTCTTTTCTAGCTCAATTTAAAGATTTTATGATTATTTTGCTTTTAATTGCAGCTACTGTCTCGTTTGCGGTTGCTATTTATCATCATGCTAGCGGATCTAGTAAAGGAATAGAAATTATTATTGGTTATATTGAGCCAACTATTATTTTAATAGTGGTTATTTTAAATAGTATGTTAGGTACTTATCAAGAGTACAAGAGCGATCAAGCAGTTAGAACGCTTGAAAAAAATAATCAACTTAACTCTAAGGTAATTCGTAATGGGAAAATGATTATTATTCCAGCCAACGAAATTGTCCCAGGTGATTTAGTTGTTTTAGAAGCTGGTGATTATGTACCAGCTGATGGTAAATTAATCGAAGCTTTTAGTCTCAATATTGTCGAATCAGCTCTAACTGGGGAATCATTGCCAGTAGCCAAAATGGTCATGCAAAATGATATTAAAAGCAGTTCATTAGGGGATCAATTAAATCGTGTTTTTTCAGGAACTTATGTCACTAATGGGCGCGGGATTGCGTTAATTGAGTACACTGGGAATAAAACTGAACTCGGAAAAATTAATAAATTAATTAATCAGCAAGAAATTGCTCTTTCTCCATTGCAAATAAAACTTAATAATCTTAGTCGAATTTTCGGAATCTCTGGAGTAGTCTTATTTTTATTGACGACCTTAATTCAAATTTTATTAAATGGATTTTTTGGTGCTTGAAGTGAAGCATCAACTTATTCAGATGGTTTGGTAATTGGAATTTCCCTTGCTGTAGCCGCCATTCCAGAAGGATTAATTACTTTTACTACTGTGCTTTTAGCTATTGGTGTAGCAAATATGACCAAACAAAAAGCAATTATTAAATCACTCCCTTCAATTGAATCATTAGGTTCAACTCAAGTTATTTGTACTGATAAAACCGGGACATTAACTGAAAACAAAATGCAGGTAGTAGATTTTTGAGATTATGAATATCCAGATAATGAACCTACAAAATCAAAAGCATTATTTTCATTTATAGCCTGTTGTGATGCTCAAGTTCATTTAGAAAGTAATGGAACATATAGTGAAGCAGGGGATCCAACAGAAACAGCTATTTTGCGTTATGGAATTAAACATAATCAAAACGCTCAAGAAGTGTTAGCAAAATATCCAAAACTTTTCTCGCTTCCTTTTGATAGTGATCGTAAAAGTATGTCAGTTCTTATTCAGGGTTCAAATGGAAAATCGTTGATTACTAAAGGTGCACCAGATGTGATTTTTAGTAAATGCAATAATTTACCAGAACAAGCAAAAATTCTTAATGAAGAATGATCAAGGAAAGCTTATCGGGTAATTGCGATAGCTTATAAATTAATTCCTGATTCGCAAGAAACTATTTCACATGATGATGAAAATCAACTTAATTTTCTTGGATTAATCGCACTAGTTGATCCGCCACGTGAAAGTGTCAAAGAAAGTATTGAACAAGCTCGCCAAGCCGGAATTAAAACTGTAATGATCACTGGAGATCATCTGACAACAGCAGTAGCAATAGCGAAAGAATTAAATATTTATCAAGAAGGTAATAAGACAATAAAAGGCGAAGAACTCGCTTTAATGAGTGATGAAGAATTAAGAAACAATGTACACTTAATTTCAGTTTATGCTCGGGTAAATCCTTCTGATAAACTCAGAATTGTTAAAGCATGACAATATCACGATAAAGTGGTCGCTATGACTGGAGATGGAGTCAATGATGCTCCAGCTCTTAAAGCAGCTGAAGTTGGTTGTGCTATGGGAATTACTGGAACTGAAGTTTCTAAGCAAGCAGCTGATGTGATATTAACTGATGATAATTTCAATACCATTGTTAATGCTGTTAAATCGGGCCGTGAAACATATAAAAAAGTTAAAACAGTAATTTTAAACTTACTTATTTCTTCAGTAACTGAAATCATTGTAATGCTATTTGGATTATTCTTATTTAGATTTATTTTTAAAGATACTATTGGTGAAAATGGTCAAGATGGAGAAAAAATCAGCTTTTTTGTACTCTCAGCTTCGCAACTACTTTGAGTAAATTTACTTACTCACGGATTGCCAGCTATTGCACTAGGAATGACACCGAGTGGAATTGACGTTATGAAAGAAAAACCAATCAATAAAAGAGATAGTGTGTTTGCTTCAGGAATGGGTAAAAAATTACTTACACAATCATTTATTCTTTCGTTTTTTGCACTCTTAGCTTATTTAATTGTTGGAGTAATTGCAAGTAAACAAGGAATTAAGGGTGAAGAATTTGTAAAAATTACCGCCACAGCTTGTTTTGTCACTCTTGGAATTGGAGCTTCACTTAACTCAATTAATTTAATGAGTTCAAAAAGTATTTTTAAATGTTCAATTAAAGAATTTTATCTTGTTTATGTAGCGTGTTCATTTTCTCTTATTTGCGTACTTACTTCTGCTTATATTCCGGGTTTTGCCGAAGTATTTAAAAACTCATCAATTCAAACATATGCTAAATCAAGCTTATTTTGAATAATTCCACTTTTCTTTGGATTTGGTTTAATTGCTTATAATGAAATTGCAAAAGCTTTAAATACCTATGTTTTTAAAAGGGAAGTATTAGTTTAATTAATAAGGGGAGGACATCCCCTTATTTTTATCGCAAAATAGATTTGAAAAAAGTTTGCTTTTAAAATTTTTGTTATATAATAATAAAGCAACAACTCAAAAATGGGGGGATAGCAAAGCGGCCAAATGCGGGTGGCTGTAACCCACTTTCTTAGGATTCGGGGGTTCGAATCCCTCTCCCCCCACCATTTTTGCCCCATAGCCAAGCGGTAAGGCAGTGGGTTTTGGTTCCACCATGCGTTAGTTCGAATCTAACTGGGGCAGCCATATCACCATTATGGTGATTTTTTTATACGGTTTTGCACTTAAAACAGCTTAATTTCTATATAATGTAATAATATGAAAAAACTAGATAAAATCACTCCTTTAGAGCAAGACTTTGCAAAATGATATACTGACGTTGTTAAGAATGGTAATTTAATTAAATATGGTTCAACGAAAGGGAGTGTCATTTATCTTCCTAATTCATATGGGATTTGAGAATTAATTCAAACTCATTTTAATAAGATTTTAAAAGAAAAAGGGGTGCAAAATGTTTATTTACCCCTTTTAATTCCCGAATCACTTTTTAAAATTGAAAAAGAACACTTAGATGGGTTTAACCCCGAACTAGCAACTGTAACTCATGCTGGATCTAAAGAACTAAGTGAAAAATTATATATTCGCCCAACTTCAGAAGTACTCTTTGCCGAATTGTTCAAGCAATCAATTGATTCATACAATGATCTTCCGATCATTTATAATCAATGAGCTAATGTGTTGCGTTGAGAAAAAACTACCAACCCTTTTTTAAGAAGCCGTGAATTTTTATGACAAGAAGGGCACACATGCCATGCTGACCCAATGGAAGCAAGAAAGTTTACTCGTTCTATGATAGGGACTTATGCTAAGTTTTTAAAAAATTATTTAGCTATCCCAGTAGTTGTGGGTAAAAAAACTCCACATGAAAAATTTGCCGGAGCATGCTCAACTTATACTATTGAAGCAATGATGAAAGATGGAAAGGCTCTACAGGCTGGAACTAGTCATTATTTAGCTCAAAACTTTTCTAAACCATACCAAATTGAATTTAAAAATAAAAATAACCAAAAAGAGTTTGTTTACGGGACTTCTTGAGGAATTACCACCCGTTTAATCGGAGCTATTATTATGACACATGGAGATAATCGCGGAATTATTATTCCACCATGAGTTGCTCCAATTCAAGTTGATATTTTAGAACTCTTTGGAGACAAAAACCCACAAGTTAAGCAAGTAGTTGACCAATTAAATACAGTCTTATCAAGAAAATATCGTGTCAGAGTTGATCGAAGTGATAAAACCCCAGGATACAAAGCTTCAAATAGCGAAATTCAAGGTGTTCCACTACGAATCGAAGTTGGACCAAGAGATTTAGAAAATAATATGGTTACATTAATTCGAAGAGACACCCTTGAAAAAGAATTGGTTCCAGTTGACCAAGTTAAGAAAATTATTGGTCAAATATTAGATAAAATTCACGATAATTTATATGAACAAGCTAAAGCCCGTCTTGAAGCAAACACTGTTTTTGTTGATAATTATAATGATTTCAAACAAGCTATTGCAGAACAAAAATTTGTTATCGCACCATTTTGTTGCTCGGATTATGCTGAAATTCAAATTAAAGAAGAAACCGGAGCTACTGCAAGATGTGTGCCAAAAGATTTTAACAAACCAGACAAGGAAAATAAATGCATCTTCACTAAGTGTCAAGCAAGTGCGAATCGATACGTTCTTTTTGCAAAAGCATATTAAAACTGTAAAAAATTACAGTTTTTTTCTTGATTTTTTCAATTTTTCTTATTACTAAGTAAAAGAGGTATTATGAAAAATAAAAAATCATTAAATAAACGAGAAAAAATCAAATCTAATTTAGCTGAACAAATACTTTTCTTTTGAAATACGTTTAATAATGAATTTACAGATTTTAAAAAAGAAAAATCGGTAGATTCAATTGTATATTCAAAAATTAACTCTTGTATTAATAAATTAGATAAAATCGATCACAAAATTTTACTTACTCCACAAAATCGTGGAGACGAGAAATGATATATAAGCTATTTTTCACGCTCGACATATTACAAAAAACGCAAAATAGCCGTTAATAATTTTTTGAATTGCTTATTAATCTATGGATTATCCGATTAATTACGAGCACAAGTTGAGTGATGAGAGTACGTATATTTTAGACAATCAAAGAGTTCAATGTAAATGAATTTCAACAGATTTACCAGCAGATTTTATTGCTTATTTTAACATTGATAAAATTATGAGCAATGGGTTTTTTGATCTTAATTTTGCTTCAAATTTAGAAAATGATGATAAAAATCAATATTCTGTATCAATTTTGATTAACAACAAGGTAATTGTTGATCATTTTAACTACAATTTAAAAAACTTTAATTTAGGTTTTGAAGATATTAACCTTACTTATTCTAAAATAAAAAACATTGTAATAGTTTTTAAAAAGAACCAAAAAGACATCGGTGTATTTTACATTGATTTTTCAGATTTTGATAATATTGAGCAAAATATTGTTATGAAAAATATTTATTCCAATGCTAAAATTGTGAGCGAATACAATTTTGTTCTTTCAAAAGATAATTATAAAATCTACAGAAATTACCTAAATGTTAATTTTCAAATTAATGATTTATCTAATCAAAAAAGAATTAATAATTTAGGTAATTTAAAAATATTTTATAATCCTCAATTTAACCGAATTTTCACAAAAAAACGGAAAGACAAATCAGCACCACAAATTGAAGGGGTAACCGTTGCATTTGACAAATTCATTTCAGGAAAACTTAATATAGCTTACAAAAATCTAAATCTTAATTCAAGTAATTGAGATTCTAAAAAAGACATTTGAAATACTTATGAATTGCCGTTCCATTACAACACTTTTAATACAGATAACAATGTTTCGATTAGTAATTTTAGCAATTCACAACGCGGAATAATTCTTCCAAAATATTTTTCAGGTAATTTTAGTAGTGAAATTTCAATTAAATTTAAAGAATTTAAATTAAACTTCGTTCGTAATATTGTTTTGAATAAAAATTCTCAATTTTCACAAAAATCAAAGCGATTTTTAAAAATAATTGAAATTAAATACTTTGAAGATACTCAGAATTCATTTCAAATTGCAATTGATAAAGTAATTGATTTTAATTTAAAACAAAAGATTACTGACATTACTTCATTGTTAATTTACTCAAAACGCAAAGATGAATAATTCATTTAATAATAAGATTAAATATTTTTTAATTCTAATCATTTCAATTGGAATGAGTATTGGCGGATATTATGCTTATAAGTATTTTCAAAAACCAAGCAAAACTGAAATACAAAAACAAACTGAAGAACCAGTCAAAGAAGAATATAATATCTTCCCTAAATTAGAACCAAACTATTTTGAAGAATTTTTATCCACAAAAGATGGGGAGAAAATTTTAAATGAAGATATTGTTTATGAGTTAATTAACGATCTAGCAAAGCGAATTAATATCCCTGAAGGCGATATTAATTTTCACTGAAATATTATCAGTGAATATGAAATTGACATTCATATTAAAATTATTTCAAAGGACAAAGAATATACTAAATCTTATAAATTTAAATTAGATTATGATTAATTTATTAATAATATAATTTAATTATGAGCAAATCAGTAAAAGAAATTGTTTTTGAAGAATTAAAAAAATATACTAAGAAATCTTTTAATCATGAAACTTTATTAGAAGAATTGCAAATCGATTCACTTGATTTAGTTGAAATTGTTGTTGACGCTGAGGAAAAGTTTGATATTCAAATTCCAGATCAAGAACTTAAAAATATCAAAAAAATTAGCGATATTATTTTGTTGATTGAAAATTTAAAAAAATAGCTATAATAATATAGCTTAGGCTTAGGAGTATAGTTCAACGGTAGAACAACGGGCTTCAACCCCGTGTGTTGTGGGTTCGAATCCTGCTACTCCTGCCATTTTTTTATTTCTCTGAACTTAAGATGTACAAAATAATATAATTTAAAATATGAGCAAAAAATATATTTCCTTTATTGGAACTGGTGCTTGAGCAAGTGCACTAGCCAATTTATTAGCCCAAAATGGTCATTCAGTTAAAATGTACGGAATTAACAATGAAGAAATCAATGAAATTAATCAAGGATATAACCGTAAATTTTTTGGCTCAAGATCATTTGCAAATAAAGATTTAATTCAAGCTTCTAATGATTTATCATTTGTTTTAAAAGATTGTCAAACTCTTGTCATTGCAATTCCGTCTGTTGCCATAAGAAGTGCGTTAAAACAAATTTCAGCTTTGCTCAAAAAACGTAAAGTGAATATTATCAATGTTTCAAAAGGGTTTGATGATCAAACTGGTGATTTTTTATCTGATTTAATTAAAACCAAACTCAAGCGAAATATCAAATATTTTGCAACTTTCGCTGGACCTTCATATGCTACTGAAGTGTTTAATGAACATTTAACGCTCATTAATGTATTTGCTTCAGATCAAGAATTTGAACACGAATTAATTTCAAAATTTAATAATAATTATTTTAAATTAGTTCCTTGTCAAGACGAATATGCTGGAGAAATTTTTGCGGCACTAAAAAATGTGCTAGCAATTGGGATTGGAATTTCAGCTTTCACTCATCTAGGTAAAAATCCCCATTCTGCACTAATTTCGGTTGGAACTAAAGAAATTTTAAGTGTGATTAAACAAATTAAACCAAATTCAAATCCTAATATTGGTTTTGAATTGGTGGGAATTGGTGATATTTTTTTAACCTGTTCATCAACTCAGAGCCGTAATTTTACTTTTGGATATGCAGTTGCTGAAAACGGTCTTAAAGAAGCACTTAAAATGCAAAGGGTTACTGTAGAAGGGTTTTCAAGTGCTAAAGCACTGAGCAAAATAATTCAAGCTAATAACATTAAAAACATCCCATTATTAGAAAGCATTATCGCAGTTTTGAACGGATCCAAAGAACCGATTTTACTGACTGACTTTTTGATAAATGAATACTAAAAATCAGGTTTAAATCTGATTTTTTTATTCAATTTTTGACAATATTCAAAATATTTAAAAAACCGGACAAATAAATTTCTTTTATGGTAAAATTTATATACTAATTGCGTACATCTTTAAAAAAGAAATGAAGGGAAGTTATGAGTCAAAAAAATTACAAAATTCGTAAGTTTGGACCTAAAACATTAAGAAGAGATTATTCTATCACTAAACATTCTCTCCCTGTTGAAGATATTCTCTCGACCAGTAAAGAGAGTTTTCATTTGTTCATGACCAAAAAAATCAACGAACAATTATTGGAAATTTATCCAATTGAAGCTGCAAACAAGCAAGTTTCACTTGATTATTTGAAAGGGAGCTTGCGTGTTGAGCTACCTTTTAAAAAATCTACTTCAGAAAGTGAAGAGATCAAAAAATGTAAATCAAAAGGAATTAACTTTTCAGCAAAAGTTTATGTCACACTAAAACGTGAAATAACTGGAACTGGAGAGGTTAATACCGATGAAGTTTTAATTGGTGAAATTCCATATATGACTTCTGGTGGAAGTTTTATTATCAATGGAAGCGAAAAAGTGATCGTTTCACAGCTTATCCGTTCACCTGGAGCATACTTTGGACTTAATGTTAGAAATAAACAATCTGATGACCTTTTTAATAAAGTTGAAGTGCTACCAAGAATTGGTTCATGAATTGAAATTTCGCACAAAACCACTTCAAACACACTTGATACAGTTAAAGTTAAAATTGACAAAAACAAAAATGTTAACTTGGGAACATTTTTAGGTTCGTTTGGTTTGGGTCAAGAAGAAATTGTAAAACTTTTTGGAAATAGTGACCTTTTACAAGAAACTATTAGAAAAAATAAATTAGTTTCAAATAACGAAATTTCAAAAGAAGAACTTATTGACTTATGTCAAGAAGAGCTTTTCAGAGGACTCAGAAAAGGAGATCGGATTTCTGAAGAATCTAAAAAGAGCCTTTTACCTGGAATTTTATTTGACAAAAAACGGTACAATCTTTCAGTAACTGGTAGATATATGCTCAACAATAAACTTTCTGTTGTTGATCGTATTACCAATACTTATTTAGCTCAAGATGTTAAAACTAAAGCTGGTGAAATTCTTTATCCAAAAAACACTTTAATTACAATTAACATAGCTAAACAAATTGCAGAAGCATTTAAAGAAGGTATTTTATCTTTAGATACTATTCCTGGAATTGATGTGGAACACGTTTACCACAAATTACTTAAAAATAGCAAAACCCTTTCAAAAAGAAACAAAATCGCCAAAATTAA
Organism: Mycoplasma sp. 1578d; assembly: GCF_024582695.1. NCBI lineage: Bacteria > Bacillati > Mycoplasmatota > Mollicutes > Mycoplasmatales > Mycoplasmataceae > Mycoplasma > Mycoplasma sp. 1578d. The sequence goes on along the minus strand of NZ_CP102081.1, from coordinate 667,500 downwards.
AGTGTATCCAAATAAAAGATGAATGCAGGAAAAACCAAACGATCCTGTTCTAGTTATTGGAAATGATCCTAAATCAACTGAACCACACTTATTAATTTCAGATATTGTTGCTGTAGTTAATTACTACTTTAACTTAATTGAAGGAATTGGGCAAGATGATGATCCTGATGCACTTACTAATAAGAGAATTGTTAGTGTTGGAGAATTACTTGAAGGGCAACTTTCAGTAGCTTTTGCTAAATTAGAAAAAACCACTCGTGAAAGAATGGGGGCTAAATCACCTGAAAAAGTAACTGGTAAAAATGTTACCAATAATAAACTAGTTACCAATCAGATGAAAACTTTCTTCAACCTTTCAAAACTTTCACAATTCATGGATCAAATCAATCCTCTTTCGGAAGTATCAAATAAACGGAGAGTGACTTCGCTAGGTCCTGGAGGTCTTAACCGTGATACTGCTCAATTTGAAGTTCGGGACGTTCACTCAACTCACTATGGAAGAATTTGTCCTATCGAAACACCTGAAGGGCCAAACATTGGTCTGATTCTTAACTATGCTACTTTTGCTAAAGTTAATGAATTAGGTTTTTTACAAACTCCTTACTTTAGAGTTAAAGAAGGTATTGTTGATTACAGTGAGCCTGTTTATTTAACTGCTGCTGAAGAAATTGGGTACGCATTTGCACAATCTTCTGTTAAAGTTGACGATGATAATCGAATTGTTTCGCCAACTTTAACTATTAGAAAAGACTACAACTATATTATTGGTACACCTCTTGATGTTGATTTTATTGAGGTTTCATCAAAACAAATTGTTTCATTAGCTGCTACAGCAATTCCTTTCCTTGAAAATGATGATGCTAACCGTGCACTGATGGGTTCGAACATGCAACGTCAAGCTGTACCACTTCTAGAGGCTGAAGCTCCTTATGTAGCAACTGGAATTGAGGCAGATATTGCAAAATATTCTTCATACAACTTAACAGCTAAAAACGCTGGAGAAGTTACCTTAGTTGATGGATCAAGAATTCATGTTAAACAAGAAAAAGGAGTGACTGACAAATACTTCCTTAGAAACTTTGAACGTTCAAATCAAGGGACAATTATTCAACAAAAACCAATTGTTCAAGTTGGACAAAAAGTTGAAAAAGGTGACTTATTAGTAGATGGATCAAGCTTTAAAGACGGAGAGATGGCTCTTGGTAAAAACGTCCTTGTTGGATTTACCACTTGAAACGGATATAACTTTGAAGATGCTATTATTATCAACGAAAGACTTGTTAAAGATGATGTGTATACTTCAATTCATATTGAAGAACAAACTATTCAATTTAGATCTTCGCGTGCTGGAGAAGATCAACTAACTCGTGATGATATTCCTAATGTATCTAAATATTCAATTCGTAATTTAGATGAACAAGGAATTGTTCGTGTTGGATCTGAAGTTGTTGCCGGAGATGTTTTAGTTGGTAGAGTCTCTCCAAAAGGTGAAGACAATCCAACTCAAGAAGAAAAATTGTTAATGGCAATTTTACAACAACGTCCACAAAATGTGAAGGATACATCACTTAAAGTTAAAAACGGACATAATGGAACTGTAATTCACGTCGAAGTACTTTCACGTGAAAAAGGTGATGCACTCGAAGATGGAATTGACAAAATTGTTAAAGTTTCAGTAGCCCAAAAACGTAAAATAAAAGTCGGTGATAAAATGGCTGGTCGCCATGGAAACAAAGGGGTTATTTCAATCGTACTTCCCGAAGAAGATATGCCATATCTTGAGGATGGAACACCACTTGATATTATGCTTAACCCTCAGGGGGTTCCTTCACGGATGAACATAGGTCAAGTTCTTGAACTTCACCTTGGAATGGCAGCTCGTAAATTAGGAGAAAAATTCGTTACTCCTTCATTCGACGGAGTTAAAAAGAAAGATATTGAAGATGCTCTTGTTGAAGCTGGTTTAGAAAAAACAGGGAAACAAATTCTTATTGATCCAATTACTGGTCGTAAATTTGATAAACCAATTTCAGTTGGAGTCATGTATATGCTCAAACTTAACCACATGGTTGATGATAAAATGCACGCCCGTAGCGTTGGACCATATTCATTAATTACTCAACAACCACTTGGAGGAAAAAGCCAAAACGGGGGGCAAAGATTTGGGGAAATGGAAACATGAGCCATTGAATCATACGGAGCAACTAATGTGCTTCAAGAAATTTTAACCTACAAATCAGATGATATTTCAGGAAGAAATGCTTTATATAGTGCACTTGTTTCAGATAATAAAGATATTCCGAGTCCAGGAATTCCTGAATCATTTAACGTTTTAAGTAATGAGCTTAAAGGGTTAGGAATGAAGCTTGAATTATCACAGCAAGACAAAAACGAAGAAGAAAAAATCGATCAATACTTAGAAGTTGCAGGAGAAAGTTATGAGTAATTTTACAGACAAAAGAACTGACAATTTACTAAATAAAATCACTCTTTCGCTGGCTACCAACGAAGATGTGTTAAGCTGATCACATGGTGAAGTAACTAAACCTGAAACAATTAACTATAAATCATACAAACCAGAAAAAGACGGTCTTTTTGATGAGTTAATTTTTGGTCCAACCACTGATTATAAATGTCCAGTATGTTCAACTAAATACAAAAAAAGCGACGAAAATACCAACTGTACCAAAACCCCAGCTTGTGAAAAATACAAACCAAAAATTCTCCCTAAAATCACTCGTAGAACTCGTATGGGGCACATTAAATTGCATAATCCCGTAGTTCATTTTTGATTTTTTAAAATCGATCACTCAATTATTGCTAAACTTTTAGGGCTTAGAGTCGCTGATTCAAATACACCGGTTTCTAAAACTGATTTAGAAAACTTAATTTACTATAAATCACATATTGTCCTTGAGAGCGGAAGTTTAAAATCACTTAAGAAAAATACCATTATTAACATTAATGAAGCAGCCACTATTTATGAAGCCGCTTTAATGGAAATGCTTGGTCAATGAGATAAAGATAGCGATGAATATCAAGATATTTATACTGCTTTAGAAGAATTGAGAGAATATGCTTCTTCAAAAATGGGTAAAGATTATGGAATTGATTTTTATGAATATAATGATATTATTCATGAATTTTCTGATGCTAAAATTGGAACTGGTTCTCAAGCAATTGAATACTTACTTAAAAATATTAATCTAGAAGCTGAGGCTAAATTAGTCCAAAGTAAAATTGACGAAATTAACGCTTCACCTAACTTTTCAACCACTAGTTTACAAGATCGTTCAAAACTTTATAAAAGATTAACTATTATTAATTCGTTCATTAAATCAGGCCAAAAACCAACTAATATGTTAATTTATAATCTTCCAGTAATTCCTGCTGACTTACGTCCTTTGGTTCAGCTTGATGGAGGAAGACACTCAACTAGTGATGTGAATGAACTTTATCGTCGGATCATTATTAGAAACAATCGTTTAGCTAAATGAGATGAATCAGATGCTCCAATGTTAATTAAACAAAATGAGTATCGGATGATTCAAGAAGCTGTTGATGCTTTAATTGATAATTCAAGAAAAAAACCTTCACCAGTTTCATCAAAAGATGGTCATCCACTTAAATCCATTTCTGATGCACTCACTGGAAAAAAAGGACGTTTCCGTCAAAACTTACTCGGAAAACGTGTTGATTACTCAGGACGTAGTGTTATTGTTGTTGGTCCAACATTGAAAATGTACCAAGTTGGAATTCCACGTGATATGGCCGCTAAATTATTTGAGCCATGAATTATTAAAGAAATTATTAAATCTGAAGAAAGCGTTAAAAACGTTAAATCAGCAAAAAAACTGGTTGAAAGTTTAAACCCAACTATTTGACCTTATGTAGAAAAAGCCATTGAAGGACGTCCGGTATTACTCAATCGTGCTCCAACCTTGCACCGTCTTTCAATTCAAGGATTCCAACCAGTACTTATTCGTGGAAAAGCAATTAAACTACACCCATTAGTTACCACAGCTTTTAACGCTGACTTTGATGGGGACCAAATGGCTGTCCACGTGCCAATTTCTGAACAAGCTGTTCGTGAAGTTAAAGAGTTAATGCTTGCTTCAAAAAACATTCTAGGACCAAGAGATGGTGAACCAATTATTAACCCTTCGCAAGATATGATTTTAGGGCTTTACTACCTAACTGTTGAAAAAGCCGGAGCAAAGGGTGAAGGTAATTTTTATGCCACATATAATGATATGGTTAATGCCTATGAAAATGGGTTTATTACTTTACACACTAGAGTAGTACTTCCAATTGAAGCAATTGACAAAATTTCAGTTCTCAATTCAACTAATCGCCCATATATTGTCTCAACTGTTGGAAAATTCATTTTAAACAAAGCTTTTCCAAGCGATTTTGAATTTATTTTCGGTAAACGTGTTACAGTTACTTCACAAAATGTTAATGGAGAAGTAAAAACTAAGGAAACGGAATCAATTCATACTTCTGAAAACGTTTTACACGAATATACTTTTGAATACGGAACTAACTTTAGAGATGCAATTAAATTAATTCCAGCTAACCATTCACTAGTTAAAAAAGATATTGCTAAAATTATTCGTTGAGTGTACGAAAAATATGTAGCGGTGGTTACTATTGAAGATATAGCTAGTGTTTTGGATACTGTTAAAGAAAATAATTACAAAAATAAATTTGAAGAATGTGCAAGCTTAAAAGATTATAAAAACGAAGATATTTCGACTTCACATGCTTCATTAATTAATAAATTTATTCAAGAAGAATTTGAAAAAATTAAATTCAAATATTTTGCTAAATTACAAATTCGTGATTCTGATCTCAATTTATCACATTACACTGAATTACTTGAAAATGTCTGATTCAGATACTCAAACTATGTAGCTTCAATTCTAGATAATATTAAAGATTTAGGATTTAAATATTCAACTATTTCAGGAACTACTATTTCCATGAATGACATCACTACTCTACCAACAACTCAAGATAAAATTAAAGAAGGTGAAGAGTACGTTGAACAATTGAAAAAATACTTTGCTAGTGGATATTTAACTGATGATGAGCGTTATAACCTCACCATTCAAAAATGAACTCAAGTCAAAGAATCAATTGAAAAGGATTTAAAAGAAGTTACTAAATCAGACTTAGAAAATCCACTCTTTATGATGTTTACTTCTGGAGCTCGTGGAAATGCATCAAACTTTACTCAGCTTGCTGGAATGCGTGGATTAATGAACAATAATGCCAAAGTGCTTAAGGCTGATGCTGAAAATGATCGGGTTGTTCGTTCAACTGTGGAAATCCCAGTTAAATCATCATTCCTAGATGGACTTACTGCATATGAGTTTTATTCATCAACTCACGGGGCCCGTAAAGGACTTACTGATACAGCTCTTAACACTGCTAAATCTGGATATTTAACTCGAAGACTTGTTGACGTGGCACAAGGAATTGTGGTACGCGAAGAAGATTGTGGAAGTGATTTTGGATTTGTAGTTAAAGATATTAAAGACACTAAAACCGATACAGTTATTGAGTCATTAATCGAAAGAATTGAAGGTAGATTTACCAACCGTCCAATTTATGATTTAAACGGCGATATTATCATTGGTGCCAACTCACTAATTACTCCTGAAATTGCCAATAATATTGTTAATAAACACGGTAAAACTGAAGTTGAAATTCGTTCAGTACTTTCATGTCATACTCGTAATGGGGTATGTAAACGTTGTTATGGTAAAGATTTAGCAACTAATAGAATTGTACACATTGGTGAAGCTGTTGGTGTGGTTACTGCCCAATCAATCGGAGAACCTGGGACTCAACTTACTATGCGTACATTCCACACTGGAGGGGTTGCTGGGGTGGCCGATATTACTGGTGGATTCGGTCGTTTAATTGAGCTCATTGATGCTTATGATCTCCCTTGAGGTCGTCCCGCCGTTATTTCACGTGTATTTGGAGTGGTTAAATCAATCAAACCAGCTAAAGATAGTTCAGGAAAAGATTCAGATACCTTACTTGTGGAAATTGAAAGTAAAAATAAAGATGGTCTCTTAGAAATACATCCACATGCAGTTAAAGTGTCACAAAAACTTAGAGTTAAAGTTGGTGATGAGGTTATTCCTGGACAAAAAATTGTTGAAGGACCAATTATTATTAATGATCTTCTTGAAAAGGCCGATACACGTGCTGTGCAAAACTATCTGTTAAAAGAAGTTCAAAGACTTTACCGCCTTCAAGGGATTGCTATTGCCGATAAATATATTGAAATTATTATTCGCCAAATGCTTTCAAAAATTATTATTACTGATCCAGGAGATTCAGATTTCTTCACTGGAAGTTTAGTTGATCGCTTTGTGTACCAGAAAGAAAATGGTCGTTTAATTGCCGCTGGTAAACGTCCAGCCTTTGGTGAAGTTAAAATCAAAGGGGCAAAACAAACACCACTTCTTAGCGATTCGTTCTTGGCAGCAGCTTCATATCAAGAAACTGCGAAAATTCTGGTTAATTCATCAATTTCAAATAAAGTTGATTACCTTAAAGGTCTTAAAGAAAATATTATTTTAGGATACAAAATTCCAGCTGGAACTAATTCAAATTATGAACCTAAATCTAAATATGATATTCGTGATCCAAAAAGTTACTTTACTAATAAGAACGATGCTGATCAACAAATGAGTGAAGAAATTATCTACGATGTTGATAATATGTTCTATTCACAAGACTTAGAAGAAATTGAACTTTTTGAAGATGATTCAAATATTGATACAATAGATTATGACTATGGTATTGAAGAATAATGTTTAAACTCAAAAAACACCAAATGGTGTTTTTTGGACACAAAATATTTAATTATTTAAATAAACAAAAATCCAATAATAGTAATTAAAAAGTCCTTGTGTTTTTTGTGTTTATGTTATAATTAAAAAGCAATTTATACAACCGAAATAAATTCCAAAAATTAACGTAGGAGGATCAAATGAGACAAACAACAATTGTTAATACCCAACAAGCCGACAAAAAATGATACGTTGTTGATGCAGAAGGTCAAGTTGTAGGTCGTTTAGCTGCTTTTGTTGCTTCAGTGCTTCGAGGAAAAACAAAACCATCATTCACACCGCATGCCGACATGGGAGATAATGTCATCATTGTTAATGCTGAAAAAGCTATTTTAACAGCTAAAAAAGAAGAAGATAAAATTTATTATTCACACTCTGGTTATCCAGGTGGTCTTAAAAGCGTTAATGCCGCTAAACTGAGAGTTAAAAAACCTACCGCAATAGTTCAAAAAGCTATTTTCGGAATGCTTCCACATACAAAATTAGGGAACAAACAACGTCGTAATGTATTTATTTACGCAGGTCCAGAACATAAACATGTTGCCCAAAATCCAGAAAAATTAGAGGTTAGATAATGATGAAAAAAGATCAATTACAATACCGTGGATTAGGAAGAAGAAAATCTTCAGTTGCTCGTGTAATTATCAAACCTGGAGCTGGTAAATTTATAATCAATAAACGTGAAGCAAAAGAATATTTAACTTCTGATATTTATCTCAAAGACGCAAATCAACCATTCGTTTTAACAGAAACTATGGGACAATTTGATGTTTCTGTTAATGTAGCCGGTGGAGGTCTTAGTGGTCAAGCTGGAGCAATTAGACTTGGAATTGCACGGGCATTGCTTGAAGCGAGCGCTGATTATCGTTCAGTTCTTAAAAAAGCCGGAATGCTTACTAGAGACGCTAGAGCTAAAGAACGTAAAAAACCTGGTCTTAGAAAAGCACGTCGTGCAAGACAATTCTCAAAACGTTAATTTTATATAATATTTTCCTTTTATATCGCAAAAATACGGTATAATTGGAATACACTTGCGAGCGTAGCTCAGCTGGTTAGAGCACACGACTGATAATCGTGAGGTCGATGGTTCAAGTCCATTCGTTCGCACCATTTCAATCATTTATTTGACCTAATAAAAAGCAGATTTTTTTCTGCTTTTTATTATCTTTTTATCACTACTTTTGCTTATATTTTTCAAAAAATATTCTATAATATATTAAAAGTAAACTTAACATCATTATATTATTTAGAATATACAGTTACTTATTTATATAAAGGATATCTATGAAAAAGTTAAAAAATAAATTATTGATTTTATCTTCAATGGCACTTGTTTCAGCTCCAATTTTAGGTGTATCTGCACAAGTTTCAAATGTAAACAACAATACCAACCAACAAGCAGCACCTACTCCAAATACTAACCAAAGTGGAACAAACCCCACTGTAGATCAAGCGTTGCAAACCAAAAAAACTGAATATAAATCAATGATTGATAAACTTGCAAAAACAGATAAAGTTACACCATTTTTATCTCCTGCTCAAATTTCAATTTATAAGACAAAAGCCGATACAGCAGGTGTTACAAGCGAACAAATTGATCAATTCCTTGCTCAAGCTAATAGTTTAGCTAGTGCAATGTTAACATTATTCCAAAATGCTTCAAGCGACCTATATGATAAATTAAAATCATCAACACACCTTGAAACTAAAGTATCAGATGAACAAAATGCTAAATCATACAAAACTACATTAATGGAATCAAAAACTGAAGCTGATAAAGCATTTAAAGAAACAACTAAAACAAACACAACATTCGAAACTAAAGAAGCTGTACAACCTCTTATTAGAAAATTTGTTGATGTATATACAAAAGGAGTTGTTTCGATTCTTGAATATATTTTAGACAAGAAAAACCACTTTGCTGTTAACTCAGTTATTACTTCATATTTAAATAAACTTTTAACAGATTCAAAAGCTGATTTAGCTAGTTCAACTCCAAAACTCAAATCTGAACACGTTGAATTAATCTTAATGGCTGATTCAAATGTGGCTGAATTAGTTACAGCAAGTGCTGAAGTGCAAAAATTCGTAGACCAAAACCAAGACCTTAAATCAAACGTTAATAAAATTCTTGATAACACTCTTCTTCCTAAAGATAAACAAGACATGTTGAAACAAGACTATGACAAATTAGTTGTAGCTCTTGATTCAAAAGAAGATGTGAACGTTGGAGAAAAATACTTTAAAGATCCAAACTCACTTAAGAAGGATATTGAAACACTTTCAAGTGTATACACTGAACTTAAAACCGAAAACGACAAAACCCAAGGTTATAATGAAGTTATAAGTGATGCAAAAGGATTAAACGATCAACAAAAACAAGAATTCGCTAAATTAGCTAAAACTAAAGCTGATCAATCTCAAGATCCTAGTGATGTTAAAGTTTTCGAAGGAATGATCAAGCCTGTTAATGATGAAATGCTAACTTTACAAAAAAACCTTAAAGAATATGAACCTAAATTAAAAGAACTTTTAAATTCAAGTAGCTTACCACAAGAAAATAAAGATTCTATTAATTCAGTTCTTAAACTTGCAAAAGATCAATTAACCAAATTAAGCACTGATGCTAAAGAAATTCAAAGTGTTTCTTCAAATGTACCTAGAGAATACTCAAGAGCACTCGAAATTAGCCAGCGTGATTATCAATTCACCAAATTAAATCAAGAAGACCCTAAACCTACATATTATGAATACATTATTCTTGGGGCAGTTTCAACCTTATTAGTATTAGTTGGATTATTAATTATTTTCTTTAAAAGAAATAAAAAAGACCAACAACCAGAGGAATAATTTAGAAAAAACCATTTAATAAAATATAAAAAAAGTGCCTAGCACTTTTTTAATTCTCTTTTTGACTTTCAATTTTATTAAGTTTCTTAAACGCTTTATCTACTGCATCATAAACACTTGAACGAGTAGTAGCTAAAATCAAAGCTACTTCAGCATAGGACAAATCCTTATAAAAATATAATTCAAAAGCTTGACGTTGTACTTTAGTTAGTAAAAAACCATATTTCTCGTATAATAGTGTGTATTTAGCGATATTATCTAATGATTTTTTGTGTTGTTTAGACATTGATTAAATCCTTAGTCATTTGATAAATAAACAACTCTAAATCAAATTCTTGAAGATCATCAAGTTTTTCACCTAGACCTAAAAATTTTACGTTAAGTTGATATTCATCTTTAATGGACAAGACAATACCACCTTTAGAAGTTCCATCCATTTTAGTTAAAATAATTCCAGTTAAATTAGCTACCTCTTTAAATTCTCGAGCTTGTGCTAAACCATTTTGACCATTAGTTGCATCTAGAACTAGAAGCGATTCATGAGGAGCACTTGGTTCAAAACGTTGAATAATGCCAATCATTTTGTTTAATTCGTTCATTAAATTAATTTTATTTTGTAAACGACCTGCTGTATCAATAATTAATAAATCATAATTTTGTTCTTTAGCTTTTTGCATAGCTTGATATACAACTGAAGCAGGATCAGCACCCTCTTTATCAGGTTTGACAATATCCACATTAATTCGATCGGCTCAAATAGCAAGTTGATTGACTGCTCCAGCTCGAAAAGTGTCGCCAGCTGCAATGAGTACTTTTTTACCTTGACTAACAAATCGATGAGCTATCTTTGCAATTGATGTAGTTTTTCCGCTACCATTTACACCAACAAAAACAAAAACATTTAAGCGCCCCTGTTGATAATTTAAAGTTGTATTAGTGATACTGTTATTTGTGTAAACTACAAACATTTGATCAGCAACAATTTCGCCGATTAGTTTTGGATCGTCAATATTATTGGTTTTAACTTCGTTCTTAATTTTTTCAATGATTAAATACACTAATGAAGCATTAATATCTGACATAATTAATAGCTCTTCAAGTTCATCAAAAAACTCTTGATCAATGTGATTGTAGCGATTTTGTAATTCTAATAATTGTTTTCCAAAATTACTTGCATTTGAAAGCCCAGTTTTGTATTTTTCTAATTTAGAAGAATTAATTGCTTCAAGGTTTTTTAAGTTTTTGGAATCGCTATTTTTTGAAAATACTTTATTGATTAAATTTTTAAAAAATCCCATGTTTGTATTTTACCATTTTAATTGCTTTATTTGGTTTTATGAATGATGAATAATTGCGATTTATCGCATTATTCTTTTAAAAAAAGAACAAAAATAATATAATAAAAGAATATAACTATTTAAAGGAGAAATTGTGAAAAAAAGAGTAATTATCGGAATGAGCGGAGGAGTTGATTCTTCAGTTGCAGCATACTTACTTTTACAACAAGGGTATCAAGTTGAAGGTTTATTTATGCGTAATTGAGATAGCATTTTAAACAATGACGTGCTCGGTAATGAAAAAATTTCACAAGATATTTGTCCTCAAGAACAAGATTATAATGACGCTCTAGCAGTTGCTAAAGCTCTTGGTATAAAATTGCATCGGGTTGATTTTGTTCAAGAATACTGAAATAAAGTGTTCGAAAACTTCATTGATGAATACAAAAAAGCACGAACTCCCAATCCGGATATTTTATGCAATAAACATATTAAGTTCGATTCTTTTGCCAATTATGCTTTCAATCAACTAAAAGCTGATTATATTGCCATGGGCCATTATGCTAAAGTTAAAAATGGCCACTTATATCGAGCCAAGGACCAAAACAAAGATCAAACTTATTTTTTAGCTCAATTAAGCACTGAACAACTGAGTAAAGTAATTATGCCTTTAGCTGATTTAGAAAAAGAACAAATTCGAGAAATAGCAGCTAAATTAGACTTAATTACAGCCAAAAAGAAAGATTCGACTGGAATTTGTTTTATTGGCGAGCGTAATTTTACTCAATTTTTACAAAATTACATCCCAGCTCAAGATGGTGATATTGTTGATATTACTACTAATAAAAAAATCGGAAGACACGTGGGTTGTTTTTATTACACTATTGGACAACGCAAAGGATTGAATTTAGGCGGCATGAGTGAACCTTATTATGTCTGTGGCCACAATGTGCAAAAAAACATTTTATATGTGGCCCCAGCATCCCAACCTCAATGACTTGAATCAAATAATTTAATTGCAAGTAATCTCAATTTAAACAATTTAGATTATGATCCTAATAATATAACTGTTAAATTTAGATATCGTCAAGCTGATATTAAAGCACATATTCAAATAAATGGCACCAATATTCGAGTTTTTTATCCGCAAAAAGCACAAGCAATCACCCCAGGGCAACAAGTGGTTTTATATGATGGGGATAAATGTATTGGTGGAGCGATAATTGAAGAAATTTATATGGACGAGCAAAAACTCACATTCATTTAGAGGTAAACATGAAAACAAGCGAAATTAGAGATAGATGATTAAAGTTTTTTGAATCAAAAGGGCACTTTATTGTTCCTTCAAAAAGCTTAGTTCCCGAAAAAGACCCATCATTGCTTTGGATAAATAGTGGAGTAGCCACTTTAAAGGATTATTTTTCAGGTAAAAAAATTCCCCCTTCAAAAAGATTAACTAACTCGCAAAAAGCGATCCGTACAAATGATATTGAAAATGTTGGAATCACCGCCCGTCATCATACCTTTTTTGAGATGTTAGGAAATTTTTCAATTGGAGATTACTTTAAAAAAGAAGCCATTGCTTTTGCAGTTGAATTTTTAGTTAATGATCTTAAATTAGATCGAGACAAACTTTATTTTACTTACTATTATGAGGATTTAGAAACTAAAAACGAGTGAATGTCACATGGATTTAGTGAAGATCGTTTAATTCCAGGAGATAAATCAACTAACTTTTGAGAAGTAGGTTCAGGTCCTTGTGGTCCAAACACAGAAATTTTCTATGATCGTGGTGAAAAATATGATTCGCGCGGAATTGAATTACTTCAAAAAGATATCGAGAATGACCGTTATATTGAAATTTGAAACATTGTTTTTTCAACTTATAACTCTGATGGTGAAGGCAATTACACTGAATTAAATCAAAAAAATATTGATACTGGTGCTGGACTTGAGCGGATTGCTTCGATTTTACAAGATACACCAACTAATTTTGATACTGATTTATTTTTACCAATTATTCACGAAATTGAAAAATATACTCCATATAAATATCAAGTTGATAATTACTTTATCAATGACTCACAACAAAGCACTATTAATACTTATTTTAAAGTAATTGCAGACCATATGCGAACTGTAGTTAATGCCATTAATGATGGAGCTAAACCTTCAAATGTCGGACGTGGATATATTTTAAGACGTTTAATTCGTCGTTCAGTGCACAAAGCAATGCAACTTAAAGTTGAACAAAACATCTTTTTATATAAATTAGTTGCTGTGATTGCAAGCACTCTGCCATATGAATATAATATTCCGCATATTGAAAAGGTCATTCTAGAAGAAGAGATCTTATTTTCAAAAACTATTGAAAGCGGAAGAGAATTACTTGAACAATATATTAATCACGATCAAAGCTTATTTTCGGGAGAAATTGCTTTTAGATTGTTTGAGACATATGGTTTTCCAATTGAACTAACCACTGAAATTTTGGCTGAGCAAAATATTCAAGTAGATATGAATGGATATAACCGAGCTAAAGAACAACATTCAGAAGTCTCGAAAGGGTCAAAAATTGCTGGAATGGATAAAGTAATTAATTCACTTTCTCTCATTGATCAAAAACTTGATAAATTCATTGGTTATGATTTTGAAGAAGGAAGTACCAAAGTTCTTAAAATTCTTACCAGCGAACATGAATTATCAGAAAATGAAGGAATTAGTTACTTAATTTTAGAACAAACACCTTTTTATGCAACTAGTGGTGGACAAAAACACGATCGAGGATACATTATTCAAGGGAAGAATAGACTTGAAATTTTAAATGTCTTTAAAGATAAATTCAATAATCATATTCATAAAGTACAAGGAAAAGTAAATCTCAAAGATCCTGTTCAATGTTTTGTTGACAAACAAATTCGTTTAGGGTTAAAAAGAAACCACTCAGGAACACACTTATTATTTTGTGCTTTAAGAACTATTTTAGGTCCACATATTGAGCAATTAAGTAGTGATAATAATGAATTAAGATTAACATTTGACTTTCCTGCCGATCAAAAACCAAGTAAAGAAACCATTGCACAGATTGAAAATTTAGTTAAAGATTACATTAAACGCGATGCCAAACGTAATTATTTACAAACCACTACCGAAAAAGCTAAACAAATGGGTGCAATTATGACTCTTGAAGAAGCTGAATATATGGATCCAAAAAATATTCGAATTGTTGAATTTGAAGGAATAACTGCCGATTTATGTGGAGGAACACACTTAGAGCATTCAGGAATGCTTGAAACTTTTAAAATTGTGTCAGTAGAGAAAAAAGCAGCTGGAATTTTCCGGATTCGTGCTATCTCATCGTTTAAAATTGTTAATGAATATCTCAATGAACAAGTTGAATTATTAACTGAACAATTTGACAAAATTATTGTTAAAAATGAAGCCTTAGACCCAAATTATCAAGCAAAAAGTTGTGTTGAAAATGATTTAGAAAAACAAATTCAATGTCTAGAACAAGCAATTGAACAAGCTAAAGAAGATAATAAGACATTATCAAAAAAACAAGCACAAAATTCTAATTCACTTAATTTAGAAAATCTCCAAAGTACACAAGTTAACGGTAAAGAAGTATATGTTTTAGAATTACCCACCAGTTCATTAAAAACTTCTGTTTCAACTATTAGAGAAGCTCACACACAAGCTTTAGTCATTGGATATGACCAAAGTAATATGCTTTGTGTTGGTTCAAAAACACTTAATGCAAATCAAATAGCTCAACAACTCTTCAAGTTTTTTCAAGGAAAAGGTGGAGGAAATAATTTACTTGCAATGGGTAAATGTATCTTAACAGTTTCTAAAGAAATAATTCTCGAACAATTAACCAAAATATCATGAGAAAACTAGGAATGGATTTAGGAATTAAAAGTTGTGGGTTTGCCATTACTGATGAAAACGAAATTATTGCAAGTTCATTAGAAAACTTTTTAATGCCTGAGGGAGATTTTGATGCAGTTATTAATAGAATCAAACAATATTTACTTGAGTATTCTATTGATGGTTTTATTTTAGGCTATCCCCTTAAAATAAGTGGACAAAAAAGTGAACGAACTTTAATGGTAGAAGATTTTGTTCAATTGTTAAAGCAACATTTTGATATTCCAATTATTCTTATTAATGAACAATATAGCACCAAAAAAGCTCAAGAAATTATGATTGCAGCTGGACTTACTCGTCAAAAACGCAAAAATCATAAAGATAAATTAGCTGCTCAAATTATTTTGGATGATTATTTGCAATATTACAAAAACAAGTGAGAAAAACATGACTAACACACAATGAATTCTTTTTAGTTCAATGATTGTTGTAATTATTTTAGCTGCAGTTTCATCATTTTTACTTAAACGAAGAATAAAAAAGATTAAAGAAAAATATTTAGCTCAAGATCGAGAACAAACTTATTTAATGTTACAAAAACTTCGTAATGATTTAGGGGAATTACCTTTTAATCTTAAAGATGAATTAAAAAATAATTATAAGCCTTATGATATTGAAGCAGTAATTAACACTATCTTTGTCAATGATTTTGATTCAACTCTAATCATTGATAATAAAGATGTATTTTTACAATCAGTTGTTTCATCAAAAACTAAACGGAAAATTTATTATTTAAAAGAATATAACTTTTATTCAAAATACCTCGAACTGATCGAAAAATATCCAAATGAATTAGACCAAAGCAATCTAATCGAATACGATGGACAAAACTTGAATTTTATTGCCGTATTCAACAATACTTATAAACTTGAAGACTTATTTAATCAATTCTTTCCAGCTCTGCAACCTGAATCAATGATGATGATTTTAACTAGCAATTATCACAAAAAAGAATTAATTAAATTTATTAAATTAATCAAGCAAAGCAATCTAACTTACGAGATTTCGTATGTAGAAAGTAAATTTTTATATATTGTTAAGAGATAGGGTTAAAATTGCTATAATTTTTTAAATAAAAAAGGAGCATTATGTCAACACAAAGCGAAAAAATTTATCTAGCAAAAGAAACTTTAGAAAAATATAAAAAAGAGTATGAACAACTAGTTAATGTTGAACGTCCTGCGGTTCAAAATGCACTTAAAGAAGCTCGTGCTCAAGGCGACCTTTCAGAAAATGCTGAATATGATGCAGCTAGAGATCGTCAAGGACTTGTCGAAGGAAGAATTAACGAACTTGAATCAATTCTTGATCGTGCTGAAATCATTGAAAATGCTCACAGTGCCTCAATCGGAATCGGGGCAACTGTAACTCTGAAATTCCTGGAAACTGGCGAAATTAAAAAAATTACCATCATGGGGACTCATGATGCTAATCCATTTGAAGATAAAATTTCAAACAAAAGTCCTTTAGCAGTAGCTATTTTAGGTAGAAAAGCTGGTGACGCAGTTGAAGTAGATGCTCAACAAAAATTTAATGTTGAAATTATGAACGTAACACAAGAAGACTAAAGATTTATTCTTTGGTTTTTGTTTTTTTATTTAAGGGGTAAGGTATGTTAATTGGTATTTCTGGAATGATTAGTAGTGGAAAAAGTACACTTTCAAAAAAACTTCATAAGCATTACAAAAAATCACTTTTATTAAATGAATACGAAGAAGATGATGTTGTATTCAATACTTTTTTAAAGTGATTTTACGAAAAGAAAGCAAACATTGATGTGAGTTTTCAAGTTTATGTTGTTGAAAATCACACCGCTAGTGTAAGAAAAATTCTTCAAGAATTTGAAGAGAAAAAACTAAATAAAGACGAGCACATTATTTTTCTGGATCGTTTTAGTGCTGAGCATTATGTTTTTGCTTCAGTTAATTTAAAAGGATATCCAAGAAAATCATTCAATGCTTACAAAGCACTCTTTAACGAGCTTGTTAGCAATGAGGAATTACCAGAATTCACAATTTTCCTAGATATTAGTTTTGAAAACTTTAAAAAACGGTTATTTAAACGGGGAAGAGAAGTTGAAATTAATACCTATGAGCAAAACGAAGGATATTTTAATGAACTTTATAAAGTTTATAAAAATGTCTTTCTTTATATTGTTAAAAAATACAAAATAAATTATGTCATTATCGATACTAATGACAAGAGTGAAAAAGAAGTTTTTGAAGAAGCAGTCAAAGCAATCGATCACTATAAACAAACAAAAACAACAGGAGCACAAAATGAATAAAGATCCAAGAGTATTAAAAGTTTTATTTAACCAAGAATTTATCAATGAACATATCAAAAAATGTGCAGATTGGGTTAATGAGATTTATAAAAATAGCTCAGATTTAATCCTAGTCGGATTGCTAAAAGGTTCAGTACCTTTCTTAGCTCAATTAATAAAAAGTGTTAATGTCGATCATCAAATTGATTTTTTAATCGCTTCAAGTTATAGTGGTTCACATGCATCAAGTGGAAGTGTTAAAATTATTATGGATTTAAGCATTGATATCGAAGGCAAAGACGTTTTAATTATAGAAGATATTATTGATAGCGGAATTACACTTGCAAAAATCAAAGGAATGTTACTATCTCGTAATCCAAAAAGTCTCAAAATACTTACCCTGATGAACAAACCTCACAATCGCAAAACCAAATTAGACGCTGATTTTTATGGATTTATTGTTCCGGATGAATTTTTAGTTGGATTTGGACTTGATTATAAAGAAAAATTAAGAAACTTACCTTATATTGGTGTTTTTGACCCACAATATATTGAAGATAAGGATGAATAAATTAAACTAAAGCCCAGAATTAAAGGAAAAATATGGATAAAAAATATACAGAATTATTCAACAGATTGAATGTGTATATGAACATTGAAGCAATGTCTCGTTATGAAGAACCAGTAGTTGATGAACTTAAAAACTCAATTAAAGGTAATGCTTACAAGGCAAGCAGAGATGGATTTGGTTCAGTGATTTTTTATAAAAAATCAAAAAATCCAAATGCACCTAAAGTAATGTTAGCCGCACATATGGATGAAGTTGGTTATATTGTTCGGAGCATTGAAGAAAATGGAAATTTATTAGTTTCAAGCATTGGCGGAGTATGACCAAGTGTAGTCATTGGAACTAAAGTTACTGTAGTTTCAAATGCAACCAATAAAAAATATACTGGAGTATTTGGACATACTTCTATCCACATTTTAGAACAAGAAAAAGCAAAACAAGCACTAAAAGAAAAAGAACTTTTTGTTGATTTAGGTTTTATGAAGAAACAAGAAGTACTTGATGAAGGTATTGATATTGGAGATCGAATCTATCTTTCAGGAGAAACAGTAATTTTAGCTAATAATCTAGTTGGTGGAAAAGCCATGGACAATCGTGCTGGAGTAACAGCAATTGAATTTATTGCTAATGCTGTGTCCGATTTAGACTTAGATGTAGATTTATACATTGTTGGTACTGTTCAAGAAGAAGTTGGGCTTAGAGGAGCAAAAACTTCAGTTAGTTTAATTAATCCTGATGTAGCTTTTGCAATAGATACAGGTGCTTCACACGACACAACTGGATGTATTAAAGGAACTCCGTCACTAGGTAAAGGAGTAAATTTACTTGTTAAAGATGGAGAAACTTTATCAGATCCCAAAATATTAGAAATGTTAATGCATTTAGCTAAAACCCACAATATTCCGACATATAAATATATTGCAATGGGTGGCGGAACTGATGCTAGTGTTCTTCAATACGGCAAAGGCGGAACTAAAACAGTTTCTATTTCAATTCCACAAAGATATCTACACAGTCCAATTGGAGTTGCTTCACTAGTTGATATTCAAGCAACTATTGATTTAATGGTTGAATTTATTAAAAACTACAATCCAGAAAAACATCAGGAATTATCTTGTAAATAATTAAAAAAGACTTACATAACTATGAATAATTTAGAAAAAAGAGAATATGTTAAATTAGAAAATTACATCACAATAACTAAAGGTAAACAACTTAATAAAGATGAGATGATATCTAATGGAAAATATCCAGTTATCAATGGAGGTGTTACACCTATTGGTTATTTTGATGAATATAATGAACCGGAAAATACAATTACTGTTTCTCAAGGTGGTTCAGCAGGATTTGTTGATTTTCAAAGAACCAAATTTTGAGCAAGCGCTCATTGTTACATTTTAAGACCAAAGAACGAAGAAGTTCTTTTAAATAAATATTTATATTACTTTCTTAAAAACCAAGAAAATTTTATTAAAAACCAAGCGTCTGGAGTAACTCTACTTTCATTGTCTGAGGATTCTATTTTAAATTTAAAAATTACATTGCCTGACATTAAAACTCAAGAGAAAATAGTTGAAATTCTTGATTTATTAACTGATTATTCCCAAGAGCTAACAGCCGAGCTAACAGCCGAGCTAACAGCCGAGCTAACAGCAAGAAAAAAGCAATATTCATACTATAGAAACCAACTTTTAAACACTAATTATTTAACTGATATTAAAAGACGAAAATTAAAAGACGTTGTTTCATTTGAAAGAGGACAATGAAAAATTGACATTCCAGAAGGGACTAAATACCCTGTAGTATCAAGTGGCACACAAGTTAAAAAATATACAGATATTCCAAACAGAGACAAAAATTCAATAACAGTAGCTTCATCTGGGGCAGGAGCTGGTTTTGTTGCTTTTTGAGATACACCAATTTATGCTTCAAATTGTTTCACTATACACGCTAATGAAGAAATTGTTCTTCAAAAATACTTATTTCATTTCTTAAAAAATAAACAAGAATATATTCATTCTTTAAAATCAACAGGTGGAATACCCAATATTTATTCCTCTTATATTTTTGATATAGAAATTATTATTCCAAGTTTCAAAATTCAGCAAAAAATTGTTGATGTATTAGATAATTTTGAACAAATTTGCGAAAAACTCAATATTGGTTTACCTGCAGAAATTGAAATTAGAGAAAAAGAATATCAATATTATAGAAATAAATTATTAACATTTGTAAGCAACATATTTGAAGTGTCTTCAGTTGACAGAAACCTAGATACAGAAACCTGAACAATTGATTTAATTAAACTAATTAATTTTGTCTTTTTTGACACAATTTCAAATAATTTAGAATTTATTAATTATGTTGAATTAGAAAAATATATTAATTTAACTAATGGTAAAAAACTAGATAAAGACTTTATATTAATTAAAGGACAATACCCTGTATTTAATAGTGGAATCATACCAATGGGTTTTTCAGAAAGATATAACGAGCAAAAAAATACAATTACAATTTCACAGGTTGGTTCTTCGTTAGGGTATGTAGGATTTCGAAAAACTAATTTTTGAGCTAATCCAAATTGCTACATAGTAAAAACTAAAGATGAATCATTACTTTTAAATAAATATCTCTATTATTTTTTAAAAAATCAAGAATATATCATTAGAGAAAAATCTTATAGTGCCGGAATCCCTATGTTAGCAAGAGAAACTATTTTAAACTTAAAAATTACTCTACCAAACATCCAAACTCAACAAAAAATAGTAGACATACTTGATACTTTTGAACAATTAACAAGTAGTTTAAATCAAGGTTTACCTGCCGAAATTGAGCTTGTCAACAAACAATACCAATATTATCGAAATTTACTTTTAACTGAACTAAGTTTTTTTAAATAATTTTCACTTTTAATTATGAAAGACACACTTAAATATACAAGAAGTTATGAGACCCAAAAATCGCTTCAATATTATTCTGAAGCGATTTTTAATGTTGGATTACTTAAAGCCGAAGAAACATTATTAAATAAATACTTTAAAGATCAATTTAATATTAAAATAGCTGATTTAGGTTGTGGACCAGGGAGATTTACTTTTAATACACTATTATTAGGATATTTAAATATTGATGGTTATGATATTAGTCGTTTATCAATTAAGCTGGCTAAATCTTTAAAACAAAAGTATTTATCTTCAAATCCTAAAGCAGTAGTCAACTTTTATCAAGATGATCTAACTCAGCCACATTTTCTAAAACAAGATTATTATCATCTAGCTTTTTTTACTTTTAATTCATTAATGTGTATTCCTAGACACGAAAATAAAATAAAAGCTTTGCAAAGTGCTTGAAATTCCCTATTAAAAGGTGGAATTTTAATTTTTACAGCTGATGAAGTTGATAATGATGATGCTAAACAAAAATACATTCAAGAGCAAAGAGATTCAATTAATAATACTAACTGAAGAGCTGAAGATGTAATTTATCATATCGACGATAAGGCTGGAGTTTTGTGTTTTTATAATAAAAGTGATGTTTTATTAATGATTAAACAAGCTAACTTACCTACACCGATTTTTATTGCCAAAAGAGATCAAATCGCTCAAGAGAGCGAACAAACTAAAAAATTTTCAGATAATGCATATTATTATGTACTCAAAAAATAATCTTATTTGTTGTTTTTTCGGATAAATTCTTTATAATAATATTTATGAATTTATCGAGAATATTCGAGATGCAAAAAGATTTAGATGAAAAAATCAAAGAGAAATCAGTTGATACAGATCCCAATTTATCTGAAGATCAAATCATTATGAATGGAACAATTGCCTTAATTGTTGAAGCTTCAGAATTTGCTAACGAAATTCAATCATTTAAATATTGAAAAAAGAACAAAAACATAGATAACAAAAAAGTTTTAGAAGAATTTGCTGATTTAGTTCACTTTTTAGTTTCGTTTTCTAATCGTTATAATGTTCCACATCAAATTGAACCCATTGTTTGCTCATCCAATTTAAATCTTCAGTTACAAAATTTATTTATCGCTTTAACTAAAATAATGCAAAATCCTTGTAAAGAAACTGTACATAATGCGTTTCGGATTGCAATTGGAACCTTTGAAATGCTTGGATTTACATATGAACAATTGTGTTCGTGATATATTGTTAAAAACCAAACTAACTATCAAAGAATTTTAAACAATTATTAGACTAAATCATAGTATAATTTCATTACTGCCCAAGTGGTGGAATGGTAGACGCTGCGGACTCAAAATCCGCTGGAGCAATCCGTGCAGGTTCAAGTCCTGTCTTGGGCACCAAAACATATTTTTTATAATATTCCAAAGCAGGATTTGATTATCCTGTTTTTTATATAAATAAGCTACCTTTACGGTAGCTTATTCTTCATCTTCTCATTCCATTTGGTGCCCGTAAATCGAAACAGTATCACCACGTTTAATCCCTTTTCGAAGCAATTCGTCTCAAACTCCAATTTTCTTCATCATATTGTTAAATCTAACTAAATTATCATAAGAATTAAGTGGAATTTTGTGATAAAACTCTTCCACTTTTTTGCCCGTGATATCAAAATGTCCACGATAAGGAGAATGAATAATATAATCAGGTTCAAAAGTAATTTCTTTTACTTCTTGTTCTTCTTCTTGAATCGGTTTTAAAGAAACTTCCTGAATTATTTCTCATAATTTTTGTTTAACTTTTTCCAAATTTTCTCTTAAAATTGCTGAAATCACCACAACTTCTAAATTAGGAAATTGAGATTTGAATTTACTTAAATTCTCTTGAAATGAAGGAAGATCGCTTTTATTAGCAATAATTAGTTGAGGTTTTTCTTCTAGTTTATAGTTGTATGATTTAAGTTCATTATTAATGGTTTGGTAATCAGAAATAGGATCTTTATCTTCACTCCCAAAATCAATTACTTGAGCTATAACCCTGCAACGCTCAATGTGTTTTAAAAATTGAATTCCTAACCCTTTGCCTAACGAAGCGCCTTTAATTAAACCAGGTAAATCAGCAACTGTAAAGGATTTTTCGTGGAATTCCACCATTCCTAATTGGGGAACAAGTGTGGTGAAATCATAATCAGCAATCTTTGCTTTTGCGTTTGAAATAGCTGAAAGTAAGGTGCTTTTTCCTGCACTTGGTTTACCAACAATACCAACATCAGATAGAATTTTAAGTACAATTTTAGCTTCGTATTTTTCGCCCGGCATTCCATTTTCTGAAATTCGTGGAGCTGTATTTTTAGATGTTTTAAATTTAGTATTTCCACGTCCACCTTTTCCGCCTTTAGCTATAAGATAAGGTTTGTTGGGTTCGATGATATCAGCTACTAGTTTTTTGCCATTGTACACCAAAGTTCCGATTGGTACTTTAACATATTTGTGTTCAGCATTAGCTCCATAAAGATTTTTAGGCCCGCCCTTAACTCCATCATTTGCAATAATGATTTTATTTTTATAAAAGCTAAGGAGAGTGTTTTTTCCTGGATCGGCAATAAAATAAATATCACCACCGTTTCCACCATCTCCACCATCAGGCCCGCCTTTATCAACGTGGGCCTCTCTACGGAACGATACCATACCGTTTCCACCTTTGCCAGCTTGAACTTGAATTGTGATTTCATCAATAAAACGTGCCATTTAATTTCTCCTTATTAGTAGTTTCTAAATAATACCATATTTTTAATTCTCAATTAACGTGCAAGAAAAAAACAACTTTTAAAAAGTTGTTTAATATTCAAAATCATTAATTCCAGCAAATGTTTGTTCATCTGGGTGTGAAATATCTCAGTATCTAGTATTAATTCTTCTTTGAATTTGTTTTTGTTTGAATAATTCAAGTTTTGATCAAATTCATGAACAAATGAAAATTGATGAATAAACTCCAATCGAAATACCAAATAACATAACAATATTAAATGCAAAATTAGTTGCACTTCCGAAAGTTAATAAGATAAATACTGCGAAAATTGTAGAGAAAGAAGTGTATAGACTTCTTTTTAAAGTATCAGAAATCGCTTGATTCACAATGGACTTAATTTCTTCTTTGGTCAAGATTTGATTTGGATATTCATTATTGATTTTTTCTCTAATTCGATCAAAGGTAACAATAGTGTCATTAATTGATAAACCAATAATTGAAAGCATAGCAGCTACAATAATGGTTGAGATTTGTAATCTAGTAATAATTACAAAAGCAACAACTATGATAAAGTCGTGCATAAGACCTAACACAGCAGCTATAGCAAAGGTTCAATTCATTCTAATTAATGTATACGCAATAATACCAATAAATGCAACAGCAACAGCAATTAAAGCGTTTAAAACAATTTTTGAAGCTTCTGAAGGTAGAATTTGCAATTCTTGTGCTGAAATATCTCTTCCGACTATGTTTTTTGCTAATTCTCGAATTTGAGCAATTTGTACTTGGGAAAGAATTTGCGATGTTTTAATGTTGATTACATAATTTTCGGTTGATAAACTTGTTTTATTGATTGAAATTATTTCAGCCGGATCTTTTAAATTAATATTTGAAGAATTTTGAATAATTGCATTACGTATTGATTCGGCTTGCGTTTTTGTTAAAAAATCATTTTGACCTGGAATTGAAATATTAATTCCTCCACTAAATTCAAGCGATCTGTTTATTCCGGTTCAAAACGATTTATTTGTTCCAGCAATCGAACCAAATACAACTAAAGAAATAATGATAAATATGAATGAACCAAGAGTAAATCATTTTGCCTTTTTTAAATAATCAAATTGTGAAATTTTGATTGTCATTTTCCCTGGGTTCTTAATTCTGTTTTTTCTAATTCCAAGCATTCATAATCTTTTATCAAAGAAACCAGTTCCTACGATCATTGTCGAAAGGAAACGGGTGAAGATAAGCATCACAACAAGGGTAAAGAAAATTGAAAGAATGAGTGTAATTCCAAACCCTTTAACCTCTTTAGTTCCTAAATAGAATAAAATAAATCCAATAATAATAGTTGTTATATTTGCATCAATAATTGACGAAAGCGAAAGTCGATTGGACGTTTTAAACGATTTATCGAGCGAATCTCCTGAATATACTTCAGATTTAAGTCTCTCAAACGTAATAACGTTAGCATCAACACTAATTCCAATCCCGATAATTAAAGCAGCAAGTGTCGAAGGGCTATATTCGCCTTTGATCGCGGTAAAAATAAGTAATACAAGGAACATATAAAGAGAAATTGAAAAGGCGCTTATTATTCCAAGTAAACCATAATTAATGATCATAAATACAGCAATAGCAATAAATACTAATAATCCTGCAATCATTGCATAATAGAATGCTTTATTTTGTAAAGTTGAATCTAAATAATGACTTGAAACAATTGTTAAATCATAATTACTAAGTCCAAAATTAATTCTATTAGCTAAATCCCTTGCTTCATTATTTGTAAAGCTACCACTAATAATAATTTTTTCTGAGTTTAATGGAGCTGCTACAGAAGCAACACTAATTAGGTAACGACCTTGGATATCAATTATATTTTTCTTGAATGGATTTTGTCTAACGATTGGACGTTGTGTAGTTGGATCAGTGATAACTTCAAAAGGTTTATTTCCCACGTGCACAAAATTTCATAAGTTTTCTCTTGCTTCAGCTCAATCTTTTGGATATTGAGTTTTAGCAATATTGATTAACTCTAAAATATTTAATCACATTAAGATTGATTTATTTTGTCTTTTGGAAATGTTTTCAGTAGCACTTGTTCATTGTTTAACAGCTTCTTGGTTGAGCAATTTCAGTTCAACAATATTTTTTCCGTCTTGTTGAATTAAACTTCTAGCTTCATTTGGAGCAAAAGGAGGTATTCAATTAACTGGAGCTCCTTTATTTAATGATCCGTTTTCATCAAAAACTCCATCATAAAATAATGGTTTAAGATCTGAATCGGTAAAAGTTAAAGTTGGTTTGCTAGTGATTTCTTTTAAGAATTGATCTTTTTGAGAATCGTTTATTTGACCACTTTTAGTGATTCGGATTTTTCCATCACCTTCACTACTTACAGAGACTCCGTTTAAACCAGTACCACCTGTTAAACGATCGAAAAGAAATTTATTAACATTTTCAGTTAAGGTTTTATCAGCATTTTGTCCATTTGATGACACTTGGACAACAACTTCAACCCCCCCACCATATTCAATTGATTTATTAACATTTTGAGAAATATAATATTTACTTCCAAAGCCAATTGTTACTGCTGCAGATGTAAGAGTTAAAACACTGATTAAAATTCTTTTTCAATTTTTTAACTTGAAAAATTCTTTAATGCGTTTCATATTACTATATTTTACCAAAAACATTCATTTTTAAGACGTTTCTTTTAGTTTATTGAAAGCTTTTCTTTGATTAAATAATCAACTCCTTTTGAGGTGATTTTACGACCTCTTGAATTTTTTTCGATTAACTTAAAATATAGCAAAATAGGTTCAATATCATTCAAAATGTTGTCTTTACTTGTGGAGATAAGTCCAGTAATAACATCAAGAGAAACGGCTTTTTCATCAAATCCTTCACGGAGTACTTGCAAATATTCAATATGATCTTTAGAAAGACCTAACGGATACAACTCGAGAAAATTGAATGTCTTTTTAATAATCTTATTATCAATAATTCCATTATTTAAGGAAATAGCAAAATCCTTAATCCGACTTAATAAATGATTAGCAATTCTGGGTGTTGATCGCGAATATGATGCAATGATTTTTACCTGATTTTCAGGAATCTCAATTTCTAATGCATGAGCTGAATTTTTAATTATGGTCATTAAATCATTGATATCATAATTGACAAATCTTCCGATAAAACCAAAGCGATCTTTCAATGGTTGAGATATTTCATTTATTTTAGTTGTAGCTCCAATTAAAGTAAATGGCTTAATTTTCATGCGAATAGCTTTGGCGTTTGAATCGACGCCAATAATCAGATCAAAAACAAAATCTTCCATGGCATTATAAAGAAATTCGACCACGATTTTATTAATGCTGTGAATTTCATCAATAAAGACAATATCTCCTTCTTTTACCAACGAAAGGACTGAAATAATATCTGACTTTTTCTCAATGTTTGCACCTTGAATATAATGAATATTCTTATTATTTTCGTTTGCAATAATTGTGGCTAGAGTAGTCTTACCTAAACCCGGTAATCCGTGGAGTAAAATATGATCTAAAATTTTATTTTGTTTTTGCGAACTGTCAATCATCGCTTGGATTGTTTTAATTAATTTACGTTGGCCAATGAATGATTTAAAATTATGCGGACGCAATATTGATTTCATTTTGGTTTGTTGCGATGATTTCAATACTTTGCTCAATCATTTCTTCTAGTGTTTTTGATGTATCAACTTTAGTAACTGCAAAATCAATTTGTTTTTTCTTGAAACCTAAAGTATTTAATGTTTCACTAAGTTGTTTTAATTGTGATTGAGTTGCACTATTATCTTTAATTTGTTTGTTCATTATTTTGGTTCATTTATTCGCTAATTCTACACAGAGAAAACGAGCAGTTTTTTCACTAATAAACGGAAATTTTGCAATTTCTTGTCAGTTTTCTTGTGAAATTAGTTCAGCAACATATTCCCAACCTTTATCGAGAATGTTCATTGCGATTTTAGGACCAATTTTATCAATTGAAATTAAATCAATAAATAATAATCGCTCTTTAAAATCTTTGAATCCGTATGTCGTTTTATTGTATTCAGTATTATATTCATAAAAATACATTTTAATTTTATCGTGAACTTGATATCTTGATTCATTCGAGACAACCACAATGTGCCCTTCAGACTTAGATTCAAGAATCAAATTATTATTCTTTTTATATACAATTTCACCTAATTTATAAAGTAACATTTTAACCTCTTTTCGTTTAGTTAATAAAGAGAATAAAAAAAATAACTAGAAAAAAGATTTTTCCAGTTATTTTCTATTATAAAATTAATTATTGAATTCGATCGTTAAGTGCAACGTATCCTTGAACCTTTTTACCTTTGTAAAAACCACAAAATTTACATACAACATGCTGTTCGATCATTTGTGTACAATTTTTACATGAAACAAGGTTTGGCATTTCTAAAGCAGAGTGACTGTTTCTTTTGTGTTTACGTTGTTTAGATGTTTTTCTTTTTGGTACTATAGCCATTTGGTCCCTCCTTATTGTGGTTTTTATAAATGCTTTTTAATTATAACTTAAAAAAGTAATTTGATAAGTAAAATTTTAGATAATTTATTTCTTTATTTTAAGAAATAATTCGTCTAATTGATCCTGCTCTACTCCTGAAGGAGCATTTGTGAATACGTCTTGACTTTTAGCGTTTTTAGGAAAAGCAATAACATCTCTAATTGTTTTGTGCTGGGTTAAAATCATAGTTAAACGATCAATCCCTAGCCCAATTCCACAGTGTGGCGGAACCCCAAAATCAAGTGCTTTAAGGAAAAAACCGAATTTATGTTCTTGTGCTTGTTTATCCATTCCGATAAGTTCAAACATTTTTTCCTGCATTTGACGATCGTAAATACGTGCCGATCCTGAACCAAGTTCAAAACCGTTTAAAACTAAATCATAACTTTTAGCTTTAAGTTGATTTTTAGGAAGTTGATCAATTTCTTCAAGAGTGTTATCAAACTGGGTAAATGGATGATGTGCTGCCTCTCAGGTATTAGTTTCTTTATCATATTCAAACATTGGTCAATCAATGATTCAAGCAAAATTGTATTCATCTCTTGCTCAATTGTATTGCTCATTTAACTCAACTCTTAATGCTCCAAGTGCTTGAGAAGCGTTTTCGTATTCATTAGCAACGATAAAATATGTTCCAGTTTGTTTGTTAATTTGAGTGATTAATTTTTCAACACTTTGCGGTACTTTTTTTGCAAAATTTGTGTCCTTAAGCTCACCATTTTCTATAGTGAAATAAAATAAAATGTTTGCTTTATTTTTCTTTGCAATTTCTTCTAGTGATTTAAATTGTTTTTTATTAATAATTTCATCAATTACCAAAAGACGTTTCGAAGGAGCGTTTTTAATAATATCAAAATCTGAATCATTGCAAAAATTGTTAATATTTACAATTTTATTATCAAATCTTAAGTCAGGTTTATCAGTTCCATAATCACGAATGCAATCATTAAATTTGAGTTTTTGAAATGGAATAGTAATTTCAACATTCATAACTTTTTTCATAAAATGTTGAAATAGTTTTTCAATAATACTCATAAATAATTCAACACTTAAAAAACTTGTTTCAATATCAAGTTGAGTAAATTCAGGTTGACGATCTTTTCGTGAATCTTCATCTCTAAAACAACGAGCAAATTGATAGTATTTTTCAAATCCCGAAATCATTAATAATTGTTTGAATAGTTGCGGAGATTGTGGTAATGCAAAAAACTCACCTTGATTTCGTGTTGGTACTAAAAAATCTCTTGCTCCTTCTGGGGTTGCTTTAGCTAGCACGGGAGTTTCAATTTCAGTGAACTCATTTGAGTGCATGAATTCACGAATGGCAAAAAACAAATCATTTTTAAGTTTAATAGTTTTTTGCATAATTGGACGGCGAAGATCTAAGAAACGATATTTTAAACGCAAATCTTCTTTAGTTTCAAGATCGTCTTTAATAGCAAAAGGTAATTCAGCTGAAGCAGAGAGCACTTTATACGATTGAACATTAATTTCAATTTCACCAGTTTCAAGTGTAGGATTAGGATCTTTTCTTTTTACAACAATTCCTGTTACTTCAAGGACACTTTCTTTTGAAAATGAAATTGGGTGATTAAAAACTAATTGTGTTATTCCATATTTATCTCTTAAATCAACAAAATTGAGCTCACCAAAGCGTCTTTTGTTTGCTACCCAACCATATAAAGTCACTTCCTTACCTTGATCAGAAAGTCTTAATTGATTATTTTTAATTACCTTATTCATAATTACCTTTTAAAATTCATCATCATATGACATTAAAAGTTCTAAAAATTCATCGTGTCCTGAAACGCCTTCAGAAAGATCAATTTTCTTTTTCTTGTTTGTACGCATGTTTTTAAACACAACTACTTCAGGATCTGAAATTTTTGGATCTTCATAAATCATAAATTGTACTTTTTGCTTTTGAGCTAATTCAAATAATTTTTTGCTCTTAGTTAATTCAGGAATAAAATTAATTTTAACACTTCCACCTTCAAGGTTAAAATATAAATACAATTTATAAAGCTTTTCAAGCGTGCTCATTTTTTCTGAAGCACCCATTAAAACTAGCGGATTTGGAACTCTTCCGATATTAGGCACAATATGAGTTCTTTGAATATCTTCAGGCTCTTCTAATTCTGGACTTAAAAGTTCAATGAAGCGATCAACTCCAAACCCAAATCCAACGCTTGATATTTCTGGACCGTTTAATTCAGCGATTAAATTTGAATATCTCCCACCACCAATTAAAGTTGCTTCAATATCTTTAGTTTTATAGATAAATTCAAAAACAATTTCGTCATAATAATCTAATCCACGTACTAAATTATGATCCACTTCATAATCAATTTCATAAGAATCTAGCAACGAAAGGACAGACTCAAAATATTTTTCTGATTCTTCTGAGTAAAAATCAGAAATTTTAGGAGCTTTTTCCATGAAAGGTAATTTAGAATCAACTTTATCATCTAAAATTCTTAATACGTTTTTTGATTCTAGTCTTTCTTGTGAAATTTCACTAAGCTGATCTTTATATGGGATTAAAAATTCTCTTAATGCTTCTTGAAATTTAGTTCGAGTTTGTTCATCACCAATTGAATTGATGTGTAGCTTAATCTCAGTTCCTTTTTTAAAAGCTATAAGATCGATTAAAAATTGAGCTGTACAAATCACATGAACATCTCGTAATGGAGTTTTAGGACCGACAAACTCAACTCCGGCTTGATAAAATTGTCTATAGCGTCCACTTTGTGGTCTTTCATAACGGAACATTGGGCCATGATAAGCGAATTTATCAATTTCAGTTTGTGCATATCATTTATTAGCGATAAAAGCACGGACAAATGAAGCAGTTCCTTCAGGTCTTAGAACAATTTCGCGTCCACTTTTATCCTTAAAAGTGAACATTTCTTTTTGGACCATATCACTATTTTGATTGCTTCTTTGAAATAGTTCAGCATATTCAATAATTGGAGTTTCAACCAACGAAAATCCAAAGTATTCAACTAAGGTTTCAAATGCAGAAAGAATCTCTCTTTTTTTATTAAAATGATCAATCGAATAATCAATAGTTCCTTTAACTTTATTAATCATATAACCCCTTTTCAATTAGTTAAACTATTTTAATTTTACATTATTTAACTCTAATAAAAAACAGAGTTTTACCAAGTAAGGGCAAGACCTAATATATTACTGTTTGGATATGGGTACATTTCCATAAATTAGCAAAGAAAAAAATATTTTTTGTTGGTTATTAAAAAATCAAAAATATAATAAGTTATGTATGAAAAAGTTACTAGTGTTTAAGTTATTAAGTATTGTTACAAGTAGTGTAATTCCAGTGTTGTTTTTAGCATCTTGCAACACAGAGCAAGATCGCCCAAATAAGAAAAATAATGATCTTGTTTATCAGTCTATTGCTGATTCGATTAAAGAAATTGATGATAATATTTCGCAATATCTCAAACAAAATAAAATTGCTAATCCATCTGATAAAATTGTTGAGTACGAACCAAATCATCAGAAAAATTACTCGTATGCATCCACTTCGAGACGAGCAAGAGGTTCTTCGCCAAGAATCCAAGACGCTGAAGGAGTCAAAATTGTTCATTGAAATATTTTAAATTATCCAAATAGACAAAATTATGATAATCAATTTAAAGTTTCAATTATTAGTAAAGTTCTTTCAGAAATTAATGCTGATGTTATCGGATTAACTGAAATTAATAATGGTCAATATGAATCAGTGAATTTAATAGTTCAAAAACTTAATTCTCTTTCAAATCGTAAATACGCTATGGTTTCTCAACCACAAAACCAGTATAATCCTAACTCATCTGGCAGTGTTCAAGAATCGGTGGTAATTTTATATGATACTAACAAACTCAATTCATTAGAATTTAGCGATGGAAGCGTTGAAAAATCTTTCCAAGACGAAATAGATTATCCAACTAGTGATGAACAAATAACTAGCTACGTGCGTCCACCGTTTGGAGCTATGTTTCAGATAAAAGGAACTCAAAGAAGTTTCACCACTATTTTTGATCACTTTGATTCTCCAGGTAAAAAAGGAGACGAAGTTAGCTTTGTTGATTTAGATTATGAACTTCCAGTAGGAGCTCGATTAAGCAGATCAATTGGTTCACAAGAGGGTGCTGAGGCATATAATCTAGACAAAGTATTTGATTTTTTTGAGCAAAACGGCGCTCAAAACATTATTTTTGGTGGGGATACTAATATTCCTAAAAACTCATCTGATATATTTGCTAATTTAATTACTTCTGGTTATTTAAGCGGTTGAAACGATGATGCTTCAGCGTCTACATCATTAAAATCACCAGCAAATATTAGAAAATTTGTTAAGGATGGAGATTATGATGGAGCATATTCAGAACCATATGATCGTATGTTTTATGATTCTAAGTCTTTAGTTCAGGAACCAAAAAATCATGATTTATTTAAATATGACATTTTCAAAAAATACTTTGAAAATAGCGAGTTTAAAGATTATGTCAATAGGGAATACGAGCGAATTTACAGATCAAAACTTAACGCAGGCTCTAAAGTGGATAAGAGTTCAAACAACATTTGATTTATTCTTAGAAACAAAGTATCAGATCATTTACCAGTGTGATTATCGGTTAAATTCAAGAAATAAAAAAATACTTTTTTAAAAAGTATTTTTTTATTTCTTATCTTCTTCTTATAAAAATCGATAGTATAAAATAAACCAGTAATGCAAAATTAACAAAAAGATCAATTCCACTTGCTAAAGCTGATTTGAAAATTTTTGAATTATCAGTTATGTCAAGATACTGAGATCTTAGCAATACTTGTCTTCAGGTGAAGAATGTACTAAATGTTAAAAAGACTGTATAAAGCACTGGCAAGATAAAATCAATTGATCTATATCAAGTTGAGGTTTGTTTTTCTTGTCTTGATAAAGTAAAGTATAAAACAATTGAAATTAGAATTGTAATTACAATAATTGAAAATAAAAATACAATAACTTTTCAAATTTTTGTTAAATCAACTAAATCAAAATACGATAACACACCAGTAATTAGAATAATTAGAGCTGGGACTACAAGGATTGTGATAATAACTTGATAATTTAAATCTCCAATTATTCATAAATATAAAAGACCAAACGAAATCAGTAAAGGTAAAGTAATTTGAACTGCCAATCAATATAAAAAGGTAATTATCAGACCACGTTCCCTTGAAAAACTATAGGAAATGGACACGACAAAATACACTAAAGTTGAAACCATCATCGCCAAATAAACAAAAAACATTTTTTCCGAATAGTTAGTATAAACCCAACCTAAAATGAAAAAATCAGCAATTATTAATAGTGTGAACAATACAATACTAATAGCGAAAGTTAAAAAAGTAAAAGCAAAATATTTTTTATGCGATTGCGATACATTAACAATTTCAATATTAGTAAAATTTTGTTTTGAGAAAGGATTATTCATCATAATTTAATATTATATATTTTTTAACCAACAAAAAATCAATTTTTTAGCTGAGTAAAATAAATGAATTCATGTTAGATTGTAATATCTTCAAAATTAATTATTCCATCACTGGATAGTGGGAACTGATAATAATTTTGCACAATGATTTTTGAAAGACTTTTTGAATTATCAACGTTCTTGGGATCAAAAGGAAGTGGAATTAAATTGTTCAATTCATTAATTAAATTAATTTGACTTTTCAGATCTTTAGTTTTAACAATTTGCAGAGCTTTTTGTAAATCAAAGTTAATTGAACTGAGAATTGGATAATTATTAAAGGAATTCTGAGGATTTAAATAAACATTTGTTAATGGATTTTCTCAAATAAATTTAATAAAACTTTCAAGTGAATTATCCTGATATTCAAAAATTTGATAGCTAATAAAATAATTATTTTTCTCAAGGTATTGCTGAGAAACTTGTTCTAATTTAGATTTTAAATGTGGAGAAATGGTATTTACTAAATCTACATAGTATTGATATAAAGTATTTTCTCGCTCTGAATTAGTATCTAAAATTGGGACTGAAAAAATAAATTCTTGATTAGATCCAGCCAAATATTGATTAATGATCAAATTAAGTTCGTTCTTAATTTGATCAAATTCAATATTTGGTAATGCCTTATTAAAATCTAAAATATGATTTTGGTCAAAATAATAATTTCTCAAATCAAAATAATTAACTTTTTTTTCTGTGTTTTTTGAATAAAAATAAATATCTTGTTGATTGATTTGAGTATATGCATCACTTAAAGTTTTGATATTGCTTTGCTCATTTGCATTGTTATTTAGTTGAGTTAATGGTAATGCAAGTGAATTTCAGTAATATTCATTATCCAAATAAATTGCTCGAGCAAATAATGAATAAATTCGACTTAAATAATAGCGAAATAAATAAGCATTTTGATTGTTTTGAAAATAAAAGTTTTTAAAATCAGTGTTGAATTTATCTGATTTTTGTGGATCGAAAGAATTAGCAAAGAAAAAGTGCTGATTAATTTGTAAGTTATTATTTTTAAAAAACTCTCTCAAACCATATTGTCGTGAACGACTTAAAATATCTTCCTTTTGAATATTGTTAAATATTTCGAATGGAGCTTCAGAAATTAAATTTTGTCGAAATGAACGTAATTGTTGAATTCTAAATGTTTCAATATCTAATGGAGTTGGATTAAATTTTAATGAAATCTCTTCAATTGTGTTTAATGCTTGATTAAATTTATCGTCAGCAGAAAATTTGTTTTTAATTAATTTTAGAGAGTCAATTCGATTAATATAAGGTAAATATTTAGAAACATATAATCAATCTTGAAAATTGCCTTTGCCCTGATTTAAAGAAGGAAAAGGGTTGAAAATCATATTTTGCATTAATTCATGTTTAATAAAATTATCGGCTAATTTTTTAGTCGAAATAATGGTAAGTAAATTGCCTTTGCCACTTAATGTAACACCATAATTATTTTCAAATATTTGCTTAATTTGTGGAGTTAAGTTTGAAATTAAATCTTGAGCACTTAATTTAATTTGAGTTTGTTGTCCATTGTATTTTGAGTAATAAACATTATCCTTAATCTCAAAGACAATACTTGTTGCTTTTTTCATATTGGTTCAAAGATCAGGGTGATTAATTGAAGTGATGTCATTAGATGAAAGATTAGTTATATATTGATTTGAACGATTAGTATTATTAATAAAATTGTCATTTGTATAGGTTAATGATGTTTTATTATCAAAATTTAGTTCAATTGATTTAGCCAAATAAAAAGATAAATGACTTTTTGATGATTGAGCAATCACGTTATTAACTTTATCAACAATTAAATTATCAAAAGAATTGTATTTTAGAAGAGGCGCAAAAAGAGCTTTTTCAATATCATTTTGAACTTTTTTATTCTCAAAAATTGGTAGGATTCCGTTAGCATATTGATTTGGATAATTATAATTACGCAAGTAATTTTGCTTCTTTTTAATTTGCGAAGGGGATGTACATGCAACTAAAAAAGGAGTCAATAAAATTGGAGAAAATAGCCAAAAAAGTTTTTTATATTTCATTGTTTCCTATCTATTTCAAAAGTTATGAGCAATTTTACTTGCTATTAACTTTAATAAAATAATAAATAAAATGGAAATGATAAAAGTACAAACAAATAAACTAATATTTGAAGGGTTATCAATAATTTGTTTGTATAAATTCCCAATATTTGAATATTGATAAATATCTTTTATATTAAAAAAAGATAACGAAGCAAGGGCAATCAATCCGAGAGAAAGCTGCTCAGCTAAAAGTGGTAAGCAAGTAAAAAAGTTCACCTTAACAATTCGATAAATAATTTTTCACGAACTCAATCCTAAAACCCGATAAGCAAGGATATATTGCTTTTGTACCACAAGAACAGCATTGTTATATGCAAAGTAGAAAATAGAGAAAAATCCAATTAGACCTAAAATTAAAATTGCTTTAGTAAATGAATATCCAGTTAAATTAAAAATAATAATGTTCAAGAATAAAAATGGAATAATCATAAAAACACTAATCGCTCAAAATGATACTTTAGATGTTTTACCTTGGTAAAAATATCCTAAAGTAGTACCGATATAAATTCCTAAAACTCCCTGAATTAGTGTGGATATGATCAATATTAAAAAGGTTAGTGAAAAAGAATTAAGTAGAATAGCTAGATTATCAACTCCGTTTTGATTTGTTCCAAGTAAATAAAAAAGTTTTTGATTAGTAATTGCTTGAATAAGTTGATATGGATTATAAGTTAGAGTATAAGTTGATTGAAAATTTTTAATTCTATCTAAAGTAATAGTGCCTTGAGCTTGAAGTTTAAATAAATAATCTGTGAACGAACCTTTGTCAAAGGTTCTTGTTGTTATTGGTGATAGTGAAGAAGGAAGATTGTAAGTTAAAAAACTATCATGCATTGGTGTATAGCTAGAACTTTGATATGATAAATTTGTAATTCAGATAATTAAAAGCAATCCAGCGAGTAGAATAATTAGACTTAAATTAAGTTTATTTTTAAAAAACTTTTTAATCAATGAATGGTTGGTTTGTTGCATTTGTCCGAGTTGATCAATATTTGAATTATCAAAAGAAACAAACGAAAACTTTTTATGCATTTTGTCTCCTTTTGAAATTAAAAATAGCTTGATAAACATTATCTTTATAAACTGGATTTGCTCATACTAAGATCAATTCTATAAAGAGTTGAAATACAATGATTGAAATTACTGTCGAAAAAATAAAATATAAAATTAAATACATTTCGCCTTGATCAAAAGCATTAATTAAAATAATACTTTGTCCCTGAAGTTGAAATACTCTTTCCACAATTATTGAGTACGAAAGTACAAAAGCATATAATACAGTAATCGAAGAAGCAAAATTGACAAAGCTATTTTTAAGGACATGATTAAAGAAAATTTTTATTTCACTTACCCCTTTTGCTCGAGCAAATTTTATGTATGTTTGATTAAGAACTTGACTAGTAGATTCTTTGACTTTGAGAGCAAAAAAGGATACACAAACCACAAAAATGAGTAAATTAGGAAAAAATAAGCTTTGAATCACAGATCCTAACGCATATTCACCTGGTTCGATTATGAGCGAAGGTCAATTGATTTGTTCTGAATAAATAATTAAAATAGGAGCTAAAATAAAAATTGGTAATGACGAAAATAAATGCAAAAATGCCACAATAAAATTATCTAAATATTTATTTTTAATATAAGCACTAGCGCTCCCAAAAACAATTCCAAATAAAAAAGAAACCACAAATGAAGGGATGATTAGTAATAAACTCTTGGCAAAATAAAAGTTATAAAAATAAGATACGCTATCAAATGAATTAGCATTATTTGTATTGAGAATTCAGCCAAATTTAAAAGTGATAATTGAAACTAAATAAGCAAAATAATTGCTTAATATATTACCAAACGGTGAAATAATAAAAGACAAAATAAAAAAAGAAAGACTTAGCATTAAAAATAAAGAAACAAGTCCTCATAATCCTTTTTTTAGTACTATGTTTAATGTTTTCATTTGATCTTTCTACAAAAAAACCGCTTTGAGGCGATCTTTATTTTTGGGCAATGTTTTCTTTTTCAATTACTGCTTCAATTGCTTTTAAAGCAGCTTCTTCGTCAACTCCATCAACTTTAAATGTGACTTCAGCTCCACTTTTTACACCTAAAGCCATCACATTCATAATTGATTTTAAATTGGCTTCTTTTGTTCCGTGAACAAGTTTAATATTTGATGAGAATTTAGTTGCAGTAGTCACTAAGTTTGAAGCTGGACGTGCGTGTAAACCAATAGGATCGGTAATTATAACTGTTAATTCTTTCATAAGTATCCTTACTTTAAAAAATGTTTATTTTGAATTTAAAAATTATAGCAAATTTATGCAATATTTTGCTAATTTTATTGAATATACAAAAGAAAGGTTGAATTCATTCAAAAAATGGTATTATATACTTAAAATGTTTCAAGGAGCTAATTTATGGGTATTTTAACAATTTTATTAATTATAATTTCCTTCTTTATTATTGTAATTTCACTATTAATGTCACCAGATTCTAACGGTTTTTCAGGTGCTTTGGTTGGATCTGGAGACTTGGAATTATTTAAAGTATCAAAAGAAAGAGGAGTTAAGAAAATTCTAAAATATTCAATGATGATCTTAGGTGCATTAGTGCTTATTGGTTCAATTGTTCTTAGAATTTATTTTGTTAAATAATGAAAATTGAAGATATATACAAGTTTATAAAAAATTCAAAAAGCAAAAGTTTCCTTGAAATTGCCCGTTTTTTCAAAATTAGACCCAAGGATAATCATGAGCTAAATAAAATTTTAGGGGTCTTACAAAAAGAATGCAAGGTTTTTCGAAACGAAAAAGATGAATATTATGCTCCTGAATTAATTTCTACTACTTCAGGAGTTTTTTATGCTTCATCTAAAGGAAATTATGGGTTTGTTGATTATGATATTGACAATGAAAATAAAACTAAACAAAGTGTTTTTATTAAACCTTTTAATTTTAATGGTGCTATTACCAATGATATCGTGCAGGTTAATATTTATGTAAATCCGCATGACCCCAACAAGCTTACTTATGGAGTGATTACTCACATTTTAGAACGGAAAAACGACACAATTATTGGTTTTATTAAAAATAAAAATCACACATTGTACTTTTTACCGACTGATTTAAGATTTAAAAATTGCACCTGAGCATTAATGCCTTCAGAAATTAAATATAAATTAAATGATTTAGTGATTGCTAAAATTCTTAAATATGATGGCAAAATTGTCTTTATTAGTGTAGAAAAAGTGATTACAAATGAAGCTGACCCAATGGTTTTTGTTAAAGCTTATTTAGAATCTATTAAATCACCAGATGGATTTCCAAGTTCACTTGCAAGTGAAATTCATGATATTCCTGATGATATTTATAATGAAGATTTATCGCAACGAGTTGATTTAAGAAATAAGCTTATTGTCACAATTGATGGTGAAGATACTAAAGACTTTGATGATGCTATAAATGTGAAAAAGCTTGTAAATGGAAACTGAAAATTAGGCGTTTATATTGCTGATGTTTCTTATTATGTTAGAGAAGACACCTTACTTGATCAAGAAGCTCTTTCACGCGGAACTAGTACTTATTTAGTTGATCGTGTCATTCCTATGCTTCCTGAAAAATTATCAAATGGAATTTGTTCGCTTAATCCGAACCAAGATCGTTTTGTACTTGCTTGTGAAATGGAGATTGATTCAAACGGGAAAAATGTTTCAAGCAAAATTTTTCCAGCCATAATTAATAGTAAATTTAGATTAACTTACAAACAAGTTAATAACTTTTATAAAACAGGTTTAATAGATACTCCATTTCACCCTGAATTAAGTGAGGAATTGTCTAATATGCTTGAGCACGCTAAGGAGTTAAGTTTAATTATTCATGCTTGAAAAACTCAGCAAGGATACATTGATTTTGAAATTGATGAACCCAAAATTAAACTTGATGAACATGGTTTTGTAAAAGATATTATCGTTAATAAACGTGGATTTAGTGAAGTACTAATTGAAGACTTTATGGTACGGGCTAATGAAATAGTTGCTCAAACCTTGTTTGATGCTAAATTACCCCTTTTATATCGGGTGCACGAAATTCCAAACGAAGAAAAACTCACTACGCTTACTAATTCACTAGAAGTGGTTAATTTACCAACTCCTGAGTTTAAGCATTATCAAATTACTCCTAAATTATTTGCTGATTTTGTTGAAAAAGTTAAAACCAATCGTGATGATGATTTTGTGAAATTATTATTTTTAAGAACCATGCAAAAAGCAGTTTATTCACACAAAAACATTAAACACTTTGGTCTGGCTAGTGATTTTTACTGTCATTTTACCTCTCCAATTCGTCGCTATCCAGATTTAGTAATCCATCGGATTATTAGGGATTATATTATTGATAAAAAACCCCTTGATCTTGACAAGCTTACAGCTAAACTAGAACATTTTGCAAATCTTAATACCGCTAGTGAACAAAAAGCCGTTCAAGTTGAAAGAAAGGTGAACGATTTAAAGTTCGCCGAATATTTAAAAAGCAAAATTGGACAAAGTTATAAGGCTCAAATTTTTAGTGTTTTAAATTTTGGTTTCTTTGTTGAATTTGATTTTAAAGCTAGTGGATTAGTGCATAAAAGTAATTTATTTGACGGTGATTTTGAATTAAACGAAAATTCAACTAAATTATTTAGCAAAACAAAAACATATACCATTGGTGATATTGTTGAAGTTACTGTTATTAATGTTGATTTAGTTGAAGGAAAAGTTGATTGCGTTCTCACCTCACAATATGAACAATATTTAAATAAAGTAAAAAAAGGATAATCAAGAACGTGATAAAAGACTTGCCAGAAGAGCTCA
Source organism: Mycoplasma sp. 1578d (assembly GCF_024582695.1). NCBI lineage: Bacteria > Bacillati > Mycoplasmatota > Mollicutes > Mycoplasmatales > Mycoplasmataceae > Mycoplasma > Mycoplasma sp. 1578d. The sequence continues at coordinate 627,029 of NZ_CP102081.1, read as the reverse complement.
AACACCGGAAATTAATCAAAAATTCATTAGGCTTTAATTCTAATTTGTGAGTTTATCAAGATAAAGATATGTTCAATTATTCGGTTGATACTATTTTGCTTGGTAATTTTATTTATTTAAATAAAAAAATTACTCGAGCTTTAGAAATAGGTACCAATAATGCCGCCTTATCAATATTTGTAGCTTCGCGGAGCGAGAAATTAAAAATTGATGCTCTTGAAATTCAAGACAGTGCAAGCCGATTGGCACAATTTAACGTGAAAATAAATCAATTAGATAAACAAATTAAAATCATTAATGCTGATTTTAATGATTTTTATAAAGATTTAACTAAAACAGCTACCCGTAAATATCAAAGCATTTTCTGCAACCCACCTTTTTATCACTTTGATAAAACTAAAGTTTCAAAAAAGGCTTCTAGCGAAAAACTCATTGCCACTCATGAAATTAAAATGACACTAGAGCAACTTATTCAAGGGTGTTCGAAAATTATTGAGCAAAAAGGTTTTTTAACCTTGGTTATGCCAATTGAGCGTTTAGTTGATTTGTTTGAATTATTAAGAAAATATAAATTTGAACCAAAGAGAATTCAATTTATATACACAAGAATTCAAGATAAAGCGAAATTTGTGCTCTTAGAAGCTCGCTATCAAGCTGGTTGAGGATCACATTTTTTACCAAATTTGTATCTGCACGATTCAAACAATAAAATCGATCATGAATATTTACCTGAAATTAAAGAATTATATAAACCAATTAAAATATAGGAGTCTTTATGACAAAAACTTTTTTTATCACTACTCCAATTTATTATGCCAGTGGCAATTTGCATATTGGTCACTTATATACTACTACTCTTGCATGAGTAATTGCTAATTATAAAAAAATGCAAGGATATGATGTGAAATTTTTAACCGGAAGCGATGAACACGGTTTAAAAATTGAACAAAAAGCTATTCAAGTTAATAAGACGCCGCAACAATATGTGGATGAATTAACTGTACAATACCAAAAAATGTGAAGTGATTTTGGGATTGAATATGATTTTTATTCACGAACAACTAATCTAACTCATAAAGCAATAGTACAAAAGATTTTTAACTATTTTTTAGAAAAAGGGTTTGTTTATAAAGGTTCATATCAAGGTTTATATTCAGTTAGTGATGAAGAGTTTTTAACTCCAACCCAAGCAATTGAGCGAAATGGCAAATATTATCATCCCACTAGTGATCATGAATTAGAGTGAGTTTCTGAAGAAAGTTATTTTTTCAAAATGAGTATGTTTGGACAATGGCTTTTAGAATACATTGATTCAAATGAAGATTTTGTTGCTCCAGACAAAATTAAAAACGAGATTAAGAATAATTTTTTACTCAAAGGACTTGAAGATTTATCACTTTCACGGACAAATGTTCAATGAGGAATTAAAATTGATAAAGATCCAAAGCACACATTATACGTGTGATTAGATGCATTATGCAATTACATTACTGCTCTTGGTTATGAGCCGTTTGTATCAAAACAAAGTCAAAACTTTATGCAATATTGAGCAAGTGAAAATGCACAAATTGTACACATAATCGGAAAAGAGATTGCTCGCTTTCATGTGATTTATTGACCTATTTTTCTCAAAGCTCTAAACCTTAAACAACCAAGTAAAATTCAATCACACGGTTGAATTATTACTCCTACTGGAAAAATGTCTAAATCTAAAAACAATGTAGTTGATCCTTATGAATTATTAAGTAAATATCACAGAGAAATGATTAAATACTTTTTTGTCAGTCAAATTAGCCTTGGAGAAGATGGTATTTTTGATGAGAAAAGATTTATTGACACAATTAATGCTGATTTAGTTAATAATTTTGGTAATTTAGTTTCACGAACTTTAAAAATGATTACCAATAGTTTTAATCAACCTTTAATTTATCAAACAACAGAAAATAAACATGATCAACAAATTGAAACACAAATATTAAGTTCTTTAAATTCTTATCAAGAGTATTTCGATAATCTTCAAACCGATAAAGCTTTAAAAGTAGCAATAAATTTATCAAGTGAACTAAACAAATATATTGATCTTACTCAACCTTGAACTTTAAAAGAAGATTTACCAAGATTAGAACAAATTTTAGTTAGACTTTTAAACGGCATTTATGCAGTAAATTGTTATTTAAGCGTTGTTCTTCAAGAAAAATCACAAGAAGTATCACAAGCTTTAAAACTACAAGAAATCAGATTAGAATTAATTAATGATTTTAGTAAGTTTGATAAAGTTCAAACTGGCAAACCAATTATTTTATTCAATCGAATTAAATAATCTCTTTCTTAAAAATAAGTTTTATAAAATCCTTAAAAATGATTTTTTACATTAAATTCACAAATTATGTGCTAAAATATAAAAGAGTTTTATTACATTAAAAAGTAAAACACACTTAAACTAAAATACTAATAAATGTAATTGTGGATTCGCTTGGGTGTGCTCGAATAATTTGAGTGCTAGGCGTTAGAAACAATTATTAATCAATAACAAACTAAAAAGGATAAGATGGAAAATAAAGAAAGTAAAAAAACTGTTGCTGAAAAGCCAGTTAAACCGCAAACTCCGATCGTTTCAAAAGACAAACTTTTAGAAGCAGGAGCTTACTTTGGGCACAAAGTTAAAGATTGAAATCCAAAAATGAAGGAATACCTAGTTCCTAATAAAAGAAACAAAGGTTCTCACATTATTGATTTAACTAAAACTCAAAAATACTTAGAATTTGCTTATTCATTAGTAAATAAATTAGCTTCAAAAAACGCTTCATTTATTTTTGTTGGTACTAAAAAACAAGCCAAAAAAGCAATCCAAGAAGCCGCTCAAAGAGTTGGTGCACACTATGTTTCAGAAAGATGGCTTGGTGGTACATTGACTAATAATCGTACAATTATGTCAAGCGTAAAAACAATGGATGAACTTGAAGCCAAAAAAGCACAAGGATACAAAGGTTACACTAAAAAAGAAGCTCTTGAGTTTGATAAAAAATTAGAAAAACTTCACAAAAACCTTGATGGTATCAAAAATATGAAGTCATTACCACAAATTATGATTGTGGCTGACCCTATTGAAGATGCTATCGCTGTTAAAGAAGCAAAGAGAAAGAAAATTAAAGTTATTTCACTTCTTGACTCGAATGCCAACCCAGATTCAGTTGATTTTGGAATTCCTGCAAATGATGATTCAGCAAAATCAATCACACTTATTATCACAATTTTAGCTGATGCAATTGCTAAAGCTCAAAATAAAGAACAACTTTACGCATATCAACCAGATGAAAAAGTTGTTTTACCAGAATTTCAACCTAAAAAAGTTGAAGAACTAGTTACATCAACTAATTAATTTAATATATAAAAATAGCACAAGGAGTAATCATGGCCGATTCAAAATTAGAAAAAATTAAAGAACTTAGAGCAAGAACTAATTCTGCTCTTGTTGACGTGCGCAAAGCACTTGAAGTGACAGACTATAATATGGACGCTGCAATTGCCTGGTTAAAAGAAAACGGAATTGTTAAAGCTGCTAAAAAAGCAGGACGCATTGCTGCTGAAGGTGTAGTAAGTGCTTTTGGAGACCGGAATAGTGCGATTCTTGTGGAAATTAATTCAGAAACTGACTTTGTTGTTAAAAACGAAAAATTTATCAAGTTAGTTAACGAAATTACTCCTGCTATTTTTATGGCTGGAGCATCTACACTTGAAGAAGCATTATCAGTTAAATTGTCTGATAATCAAACAGTAAATGAAGCCTTAATTGACGCTACTGCTGTTATTGGAGAAAAAATTTCTCTTAGACGGATTATGCGAATTAAGGCATCTACAGATCAAGTTTTAGGAATTTATGTTCATGCAAATAACCAAGTTGCAGCTGTTGTAGTTGTAAAAGGTGTAAATGCTGAAGCTGCCAGAAATGTTGCAATGCACGTTTCTGCGATGAACCCTGAATTTACTCTTGTTTCAGAAGTACCAACTGAAAGAATAGAAGAAATTAAAAATGGTCTAGAAAAACCAGCAGGTTTTGATCAAAAACCATTAAAAGTCCAAGAAACAATTTTACAAGGGCAATTAAACAAACAATTATCAGAGTTTGTGTTAGAAAAACAGCCTTTTGTTATGGATGATGGGGTAACTGTTGCTAAATATTTAGCTAACAGTTCAAGTTCTTTAGTAAAATCAATTAGATTTGAAGTTGGAGAAGGAATTGAAAAAGTTCAATCTAACTTTGCTGAAGAAGTAGCAGCCGCTGCAAATTTAAAATAAAATTTTTATATTTTATTTGATGACTAAATAAATTCTTAAGACAAGAGTTTGTTTAGTCATCTTTTTTATTTTTAACTTAACCGTTCTTTATTAACTTATTTGAATATCGTTTTTATTCTCGATTTGTAAAAAAAGAGAATCAATTTGACTAATCGTATTTTTAATTTTTTGCTCTAAATAATCAAATTTTTTACTCTCAAGAGTTGTAAAGGATGTCTTATTCTCAATAAATTGATTTAATAATAATTTAATCGTATCTGTTTGCTCATTAGTTAAATTTAAGATTTTGCTGATAGTTTGAATTTCTAATTCATTTTTGAGAAAGTTGGTAAAAGAAATTTCTCCTAAAAGCGAACTTTTGTTTGATAATAATTCAATTTGATCTTTTTTAAGTTCTTCAACCTTATTTTTTAGATTTTTTAATAAATTCATTTTATTAGTAGCATCAGTTATTTCCTTATCAGAAACAAGATCAATACCTTCATATATAAAACCTGATGTTTCCTTAATGAAATTACGAGTTAAAAAATCCTTTTTTGCTCAATTTCTAATATTTTTAGGAAAGCATCTTCCACTTGGTAAAGCAAACCTTTCATCTTAATTAATTGAATAATTAAAATCGCAAAACTTTTATTAAGTATTTCTAAATTTTCTTGCTTTAATCAATCATCTTCAGGAGGGAATTAATCTGTTGATTAAATTGATTTAAAAAGTTTTCAAAATAATTATTAATTAAATCAAAATAATTAAGATGAATCGAGTTAATTAGTATTTGATTTTGTTTTTGAAATAATTTAACAAAATAGTTAATTAGCTCTAAAATACCCATAATTTTAATTTTTGTAATAGTTTTATCATCATCAGAATCAAAATTATTCAAAACACTTTCATAATCTAAAATTGTGTTCATTAGGTATTGAGTAATAGTTTTATTATCGTAAATAAAATTTCAAATATCTTGATTATTATAAAAACCATCTAACAACAAATCTGATTTCATTGTCTTATATTGATTAATAATTTCATCAAAATCAAATACGTTTTCTAAACTTGATTTTTTGAATTTATCAAACTCTTCTACAATTTGATTATTAACTTCTCTTTTAGGCTTTTGATCTATTTGTTCTATTTCAACTGGAAAACCTCCACTATCAACTTTTTTACCTTCTTGTTCTTGTTGTTCTGCATCATTAGAACCACTATTTTCAGAATTATTAGTTTTGACTTTTTGATTTAGAACAAAATAAACCCCACCACCTATAATACAAGCTAAACTAACTAAAAAAACAGGAATTTTCCAATATTTCAAAATAATTTTTTTCATATTACTTAAGTAATAAAAAAACGTTCAAAATTAAAAAAAATATTAAAATATTTTAATCTTCACGAAAATTTGAAGCTCTTATATCTCAAGATTTAAGCAATAGAAATATGCGAATTTTGTGGTAAAATACATCTATATATTGTAAAAATATATAAAACAAAGAAAGGCGACTATGAAAAGAAAATTTAAATTAACATTATTGCATAAAACGCTTCTGGCTACTTCTACAATTTTTGTTGCTACAGGTATTACAATTGGTAGTATGCTTGAATATGCAAAAAATTCTGACGAAGTTAAAGGATCTTTTTCAGCAATTGATAAAAGTCTTTTCAAAAATGACTATAGTCTGATCAGAGATAACAAAGGACTTTTGGAAGCGAAAATTTCCATTGTTGACCCTTTGAAACAAAAATCAGTTGGGGGAATGTCAGAAGATGGTTCACAATATTGATTTTTAAGCAATCCAGATCAAAAAATGAACTTTACTGAATTTTTTAATGCATATTATTCAAAATACCAAGAAAGCTTTACTCAACAAGTTACATATGGTTCATTTAATTTTTATAATGAATATGTACTTGCGGTTAAACCAGAAAAATTCTTAGAATTCACTAAGTGATTTATTAACAATGTAGCTTGAGGACCTGACCTATTAACTCTTGATAGTTTTAGAATTGTTCCAGGAGTTGAAAGACACGGTAACTCAATTGTTTTAGGAAACCACTCAACTATCCATAAAGAATCAAGTGAAATTAAATTTTTCCCTGATGCATTCTTTGGAGTTGCTCCGATCTTTTCAAACATTAGCGGAGAAGGAAATTCTAAAGATTCACTTACTGAAGAATTGTTTTCTGGGCCAGTACAAAAATATCAAGCTGATGGAGTATTAAAAAATTTAGTAAATATCTCAATAATTAAAAATGCCAAAACTCTTTTAGATTCTAAAGGAGATGCTCTTTATGCAAATGAAAATTTAAGAAGTTTTAAAAATGTTTTCTTTGTTGGGAAACTTAAAGGGCAAAAAATAAAACTTCTTATCAATAAAGGCAATATTGAAGCATTTAAAAAATATGACAAAAGACTTAAAGAATACGATAAAAGCAAAAAAAGAGCTGGTAATTTACCAAAACCAGAAACCCCACAATTCGAAACCCTTGTCTTTCCAGTTAATGTGACTGAACAAGAATTTAACGATAAACTTAAAGAATTTGGAGATAAATACAAAGATTATTCATATTCAGATTTAGTTGAATATACAATTACCCAAGCTCGTACCGGAACTGAGCAAGGGGCTGAAGATAATGATTCAGAAAAAGCAACTTATTTATCTTTAAATGTTAAAAATGATGATCAAGAACTTTCAATACCATTCTTTGATTCGGTTTCATCTCCTGCTCAGTATTATGCTGAACAAGTTTTTGGACAAATGGTTTCTTCATCATTTAAAAACTTCCTTGATTTTTATGACATGGATCAATATCTTGGTAAAACAGTTTACTTATATCAAGATCCACAAGCTAATATTAAAACCTTTTATTCAAGTTCAATCCAAGCTAGAAATGATGTAAGTAATTTTGATGAATCAAAACTTAGTCAATTAACTGTTGCTGGTTTTGAAGTTGCAAATAAAGTGCTTTCAATTACTTTCCAAGACCAAAATTCAGCCCAAGTAGTTGAAAAATTTGATGCAACTGAAACAGATAAAAACTTTGAATTATTTGATTCGTTTAAATATGCAATTGGTTATTCGGGAGCTCTTGTTCCAAGAGTTTTAACCTCAACTCCAGAAAACCTTAACGAAAAAGATAAAGAAGGCAAACCTTTAAGCGGACTTGACTCAAGAAAATTTCAAATTTATACTGATGCATATAATGGACTTTTAGATCAATTAGGTAAAAAATTCCCATTCTTAATGAAAAAACAAAGTGGACCTCACTTAGTAAAAACTATTGATGAGAATGGTATTTATAACTATGAAATTAAAGATGGCGATTATTCAGCTTTTTCAATTGATAGTAATATTGGGATCCCGCTTATTTTAGCTAATGGTATCAAAAACTTTCAAGGAATTTCAACCGATTTCCTTAAATACGTTGGAGCTCACGAATATGGGCACCACTATACACTAGAAAAGTCAACAGCTATTGATGAAAAAGATAGTGCTGTTTTAGTTGGTGGAATTAACGTAAGAGCTGGAGCAAATGAAAGTTCATATTACTCATATAAAGCTCTTGAAAATTACATTAAAGCAAGAACTAACCTTTTAGTACGTAGAGTTGATGCACTCGGACACCCAAATGAAAAGGGAACTTTTACCCAATTTGCATACATTAAAAACGATGGAACTCACACTAGATGAGAAACTTATGAAGACGTTTGAGGTTCAAAAAGCAAGGATATTCTAGACACTATTAAGAATCCTGACCGTAGATTTATTCAAACGTTTGATGGACTTAAACAAAGTGCTCAAAAAAGAAGCATTAGACTTGGAGATTTATTCCTTGCTAACTCACTTGATTCAAATTCAGCAACCTTAAACCCATTAATTTTCGGGACTGGGAAAGCAATTGTTACTGAGAATGAAAAACCAATATTTAGAACCGTTTCTCTAACTGAAATGCTTTCGCAATTTAAAGATGGTTTAGGAAATTCACTTGAATTCACTGGAACAAATCCAAATGATATTAAAATTAAGTTTTTTGATCAAAAAACTGATCAAAATGGTAAAACAATTATTACTAAGTTTAAAGTATTCAACAAAGATGGGTCTCCAGTAATTAAAGTTCCCTTAAACAAGCCATTAAACGATCAAGATCTTGAATACCTTAATACTAAAACTGAAGCAATTACCAAAAATATTTTGAGTTTATACAATTTAAATGATTTTGATTCAGGATGAAATAGCCCAACATCATCAGTGAGTGGAAAACCTTCACTATTTTGAAACAATTTATTCCAAGATCCAATCAAACCAAAATCATTCTTTGAAAGTATTCTTTACCGTTCAGATGATGAAGAAAAAGAATTTGATCCTAATTTAAACGGAATTCCATGAACTCCAGGTGATCCATTAAAACACATTAATAAAGACAGAAAATCCAATCTTTATTACGCAATTGATAGCAAAACAAGCAATTATGATGTAATTAACGAGATGCTTTTAATGCAAGGAATTAATGCAAAAGAAAGAAAAGGGAAAAACTTTTCAGGCTTTTCATCAAGAATCTTTTATTCAACCAAAGTTTTTTCAATCGTTGATAAAGCCAAAAACGAAAAACATAATTATGTTTTCCCACCAGGTTGAACATATGGAATTTCTAAACATGCATTAAGTGCAACTACTTTTACAAGATATTTCCAACGAGTTTACAGAAGAGATATTCACAACAGCGGATTACAAGACACAATTCCGTCATTAGTTTCAAACGGATTTGGAATTGATGGAGGAGATACAAGTGCTAAAATTGATTTAGCTCATTCATGAACTAACTTTGTAGGACTTGATGCTTCAAATAAACTCGTAGTAGATTATTCAAAACCACATAATATTACCAAAATTGGTTATAACTACTTTTCGATTGAATATCAAAATTTACCACAAACTAAACTTGATAAAGCAATTGCTGATTCAGTAACTCAAGTTCAAGTTAATGGAAAATCCTTACCAATGTTTGATAATTTTGAACAATTAATGGAGTTTGGTTCGGTAGACTATTCAAAAGCAACCTATTCAGGCGATGATAAAACCGAAGCATATAATTGAGATATTGATTATGTTAAAACTAAATTTAACCTTGATAAATTAAGAGCTCAAATTGAAACCGAACCTAAAACCTTCAGTAGAGATGATATTCTCGCTAGTGAACAAACACTAGCCAATGAAGCTATGAAAAGATTCATTCATTCATCTTTATTCATGTCAATTAAAGAATTTAAGCTTAAAGATCTTGATAAATATAAAGCAATCTTTAGTACCGATTATGGAATGGACTTTTTCTCAAGCGCTTTCAATAAAAATTACGTTAAAACTACCACTCCATTAAAAGGATTAAAATTTAACGCCAAAAGATTTGTTGAACTTCTTCCTACTCTTCTTGCGAGTTACTTTGAAATACTTGAACCAGGCAAATATCCAGCAAATTCGGTTCAAAAAGCTTTCAACAACATTTCGCTTAACGATTTATTCGTACTATTAGGAAGTACAATTTTCATTGAATCATCAAACGATGAATACTTATTGTCTAAATATTTAATCGCCGAAATGACTGATGGAAACCCTACACGAGATGCTCAAGTCTATTTTGCAACTAAAACTGAACCACAATTAGCTGATAAATTCACTGATTATGTGTACACAATGCCTGAAACTCTTACCAGAGATTATGTTCAAACCACTTTTATTCCTTCAAACCAAGATTTTGGTAATTTACCATCATATCTATCAAATGTAAATGAAAGAAACACTGGACTTGATTTTATTAATGATGTAAGTGCTTTAGAAGTTTGAAAAAAACGTACACACAAGAAACAAGATGTTGTTACCGCATTGTTATTTAGTTTAGAAAAATCAATTAATCCGGAAAAATACTTTGCTGAAAGAGCAAAAATCCAGCAAAAATTCCAAGATTTATCACAAGAAATTGAAGATAAAATTCAAGAACACATAAAAACTAAACCCGAATGAGAAAGCGCTACCCAAGATCAAAAAGACGAATATACCTTGAAATTAAACAATCTACAAACTGAAAAAAATGCCTTTGATATTGAGAAAAACAAAGAATTATCAGCTTTAGAAAAACGTTACAGCTATGATATTAATCAAGGATCTTTAGTTCTTCAAAGTTCGATTGACTCTTCATACTTTGGTAAATTAGAAGCAAAAAACAATGGATACTTTAAAGACAGATGAGAAAAAGAAACCATTGGAATTAACTTATATGATCCAACTACCGGAGAAGCAATTCACGATGATACAATTCGTTTACTTGATTTAAACGGACAAAAAATTACATCACGTCCAAGAGCGTTCTTCTTATCTCAACTATATAACTATGGAGTTGGAGATCGAACTGTTTCAGGAGTGTACAGAAATAAAAAATTTGATGCTGTTTCACTTTATGGATATGTTAAAAATGAAGACGCTTTAAAAATTAAACAACTTAAATTCACTAATATTAACACTGGAGAATCTAAATATCTTGATGTTAATATTGCTAAAACTAATAATATTTTCTACCTTAAAAAACAAGGTGATACTTCACCAGAAAACAAGGTAACCCTGGCCGATGAAGGGTACAGCACATGAATTTCAGATTATGCACTTATGGGAAAATATCGTGATGCATTATTATTCCCAGGAAATGCTTACACAATCGATTTTGTTGACAAAGACAAAAACGTTCTTACTGATGCAAATGGAAAATCGCTATTTACATTAGGAAGTGGACTTAGTCTTTCGGAAAATGGAAAAGACCAAGATAATGCACCGATTAAAATTACTGCTAAAGGTCTAGACAAAAATAATAAGGAAATTGATAAAGCTACTATTTATGTAGATTTACAATTTAACGTTATTAACTAATATAGGAGGGCAATATGAAAAGAAAATTAAAACTAAAAAAGGCATTTCTTTTATCTGGAACCCTTCTTTCTGGAATGTTAACAGCTACAGCAATATCTTGCTCAGCTATTCCAAACCAAGAAAGTTTCAAAAAAGATTATGACTTTGGACTGGCAACTGAACCGCTTAATAATTTAAATTATGTTAGATATAGTTCGGTTGATCGGGTATTACCATCACTAGTGGAATCATTCACTAAACAAGGTCCAACCGAATCGCTTAGATCGATTATTTCAATTCCTAACTTTATTTTTTCTCGTGTAGATGCAACGGCTGAAAGAACATCAGATTTTAATAAGCTTTTTAAGGCTAATAAAGAAGAATTACTTAAAGAAAATGGATATGGAGCAGTCCCAGGACGTTATTACAATTTAGTCGACCTTGGAGTTTTAGGTGGACTAGGGAAACCTTCAGGTAACAATGTTCAAAGACAATCTTCAATTTATGCATATTCAAACCCAAACAATTCAACTAACTATGTAGCAGTGACCGGATTACTTAACGAAGGAAATAACCTTTGATCAAACGGAGATGTAATCACTGCTCAAGATATGCGTGATTTCCTTGAATACATTTTGGATTTAAATACTGGATCGCAAAAATTAGATCGTATTATCAAACTTGGGATCAGAGGATCTGAACAATTTATTAACGCTCAAAAAGATTACATTGCTAAATTTAACAAAGCATACCCAAACCCTTGAGGACGTAGAAAATATGTTTGAGATAGTGAATTAAAGCAATACATTCAATACGTTCCACAACCAGGTGATAAAGAAAAAAACAGATACAAAGACTTAGATAAAGTTACCGATATATATAAAGATAAAGAAGAAGCAGAAGTTGCAGAGAAATATCAAGGATGACAATATCTTGAAAAAGATCCTAAAACTGGTGAATTTTTAGATAAACAAGAAGTTGATAACATCCGTAAAGCAGCTCTTAATTTTGGATTTTACACTGGACAATTATTTTTGGATTATGGAAACGAACAAGTTTTCAATAGTTTAGACTTAAATCCAGATTTTGACCCAAATAAAGAAGTTCAAGATTTTAAAATCCGTCTTACAGAAGATGATGAAACTGGACATAAAATCAGACTAGTTAAAAACCAATATGTTAATCCATATCAAGAGTTTGATTTTGAAAAAAGACTTCCAAAAATTGGAACTCTCTCAAGCAATGAATATGCCTTTACTCTTATTTTCGACGAAAATAAAACTGCTGGTTTAGGGTACTTATTTTCACAAGTTTTTGGATCATTATACCCGATTAATCGTAAATATGTGGAAACAGAAGTTGGTGGAATTGATAAATATGGAGCTAATGTTTCTAAATTCCTTACATCTGGTCCATTTAAAATTGCTAGTCCTGATGACATTGTTCTTGGACCACAAGGATTTATAATCCTTACCAAAAACCAAGATTATTTTGATGCATCAAACACTATTTCAAACAAAATTAAAATCTTCTTCTCAACTGATCGAACCACAAACTCAACCTTCTTTGAAGATGGATACATCTCACAAACATATATTCAGGCTCAAAGAATTGTTTCGTACTGATCAGATCCAGAATATAAAAAATACTTAAATAAAAACCAAGGTTTTGGAACTATTGCGTTTGGATTTAACCTTGATGCTGAAACTAATGCAAATAGTTATATTAATGATCAAGATTTAAGAAATTATATTTATTATTCGATAAATCGTGGAGATTTATTAAAAACTGTTAACTGAGATTTTTCATTCCCAGTTAATACTTGAACAGCTTTTGGTCAATATAAACTTGCTGATGGACGTTCATTAGAAATGTTCTTTGACTCACAAGAATCAAAAGCTAAAAATGACAAAGAATTTCCACTTCAAAACTATGATTTCTTAGTTCACCTAGGAAAATCGTACGAATTAGAAAAAACTAATCGTTCAGATATTACTTATTCACCAAAAACTGCTGAGTTTTATTTAGAGAGATTTAAGAAAAAACACCCTGATCTTAAAAGTGTAACTCTGAGATACTTAAATAATTCATCAGAAGAGCAACGTAGAGCTGGAAATGATTTACAAGAACGTTTACGTAGAAATTCAAATGGCTTTATTAATATTGAAACCAAAGCTCTTCCTGAAAATACTTATGCTTCATTTATCGAAACTGGTCAATACGATATTATTTACCGTAATTATGACTACATTGGTGGGAATACTGCTCAAGATTATGTTTCTTCATTCTTTAAAACTGACGAAATTGATTCATTATCACAAAAAGGAATTGGACTTAAATATAACCCAGTTGGATCATGAACCTATGAAACATATTTATCAGAACTTTTATTACAAAGAATTTTAAATAATAATTTAATTGAAAATCTTGAACAGGAAAAAGTTAACCAACTTAAACCTTTAATTGATGTAGCCTTAAAAGTTTATAATGAAAATAAAAATATTAAAGACGAAATAGCAAAAGCAAGCAGTAATAGCGACATTCCTGCTCGTATTAATAAAATCTTAGATTCATTTAAACAAAAAGCTCTTGCTTTAGTTGGTAATAATTTACTTTACCAAAGTATGTTTAATAATAACTATATTTCAAAGACCATGCTTGAATATATAGTGGTTGAAAATCCGAATATTAAAGCATCAAAATTAGAAAAATTATTTGAAGCATACTTTTACTACCTTATTGACACTAATTCTTTAGACACAGTGAAAGGGTTTAAAATTGATTTTAAAGGAAAAACTAAAGATAAACAAGTTACTTTAGATTCAAATTCATTACCAATTGATCCTAAAACTGGAAAAACATATAATCTTTCATTGTCAGAAAAATACGCTCTTGCTACCTTTGATACTGTACAAAGATTAGAAGGATTGATCGTTCCTTTTACCGATTTTGATGAACGTATTGAGTACTTTAAAAAAGCTATTAATAATTTAAAAAACCTTACAAATCAACAAAAACAAGAATACAATTTATTATTAGCTGATCAAACTGATGTTGATCAAATGAAAGATATTTTTATTGATGCATTAAATACTAACAAGGATGAGCAAACCGCAATTGGATTACTTTTTGATTACCAATTAAAAGAATTAAGACACTGATCTAAATTTATTGAATTAGCTCTTGTTAATGTTGATCAAAAGGACAATAAAGGTCAATATACCGGAACATTAGAAAGCGGACTTACATATCAAGGAAGAATTAACAGGTTCTTTAGCGGGAACTTTACTCCTTTTGAATCAGAACAAGGATGAAATTCAAACGTAGAAACATTTAGATTAATTGCATTATTAGAAAAAGTGGTTCGTGATGGAGCTCCAGTAATTCCGCTTATGGAAGTTGATACTAACTGAGAAATTACAAAAATTGGAGGGATCCAATCTCTATTCACATTCTCACTTCAATATGCTTATGATGTAACTAACCCACCAAGACCAGGATTGCCTAGAAAGAGAGACAAATAGATGAATGAACAGTTAAACCAAATAAACCAAACTAAACTTTTGTGTCGAGAAAGTTCGAATAAAGTTTACTTTAATAATAAACGTGAAATTGATTTTTCATTTAAAGATATTTTTTCTTTTTCAGAACATCCTGCGGCTCAAACCATTTGAAAAATTTTCAAAATTATTGCCGAATTCTTTATTATTTCGTTTATTGCAATTACCATTACTTTCTTTTTAATTAATGCTGTCCCTGGTTCAAATCCATTAACTGCTGGGTTAGATCAAGCCCAAAGAAAAGCCATTGAAGCTAAATACGGACTCGATTTACCAATTTTTTCACGTTATGTAAATTACTTAATTGGATTGACTAAATTAGATTTTGGAATTTCGCTTTCGCTTTTCCCTGAACAACCAATTACTGATTGAATTGGTCCTAGACTTTTAAAATCATTTTACGTTGGAATTTTTAGTGTTTTATTAACAGTATTAATCGGAATTCCAATGGGAATTTGAGTTGGAAAAAATCCAGGAAAATTCATTGATAATGCATCAACTGTGATTGTTTCGCTCTTTTCATCAGTACCTTCAATTGTCTTTGCTCTTATGTTAGTGTTCATTGGGCGTTCAAGTGGAATTCCATATGTCTTTAATGTTACTAATTTAGCAACATACATTCTTCCAGGTCTAGCTCTTTCACTCGGAAGCATTATTGTTTATATTAAATATATCCGAACTGAATTAAACCGTGAGCTTAATTCAGTTCATGCTAAATTTGCTTATCTTAAAGGAGTATCAAAAAGTCGTTTTGTGTGAAAACACGCACTTAAACCCTCACTTTTCCCAATCGCAACTTTTTTCCCAGGGGTTATCTTTGGATCGTTTATTGGAAGTATTTTTATTGAACAAATCTTCTTTATACCTGGCTCAGGAGCAACCTTACTTCAAGCTATTCAATCAAAAGATTATAATGTTATCTTATTCTTAATTATCTTTTTTGTTGTTTTAACAGTGTTATCATATGCTTGTCGTGATTTACTTTATGAAGCAATTGACCCAAGAGTAAGACGGAGAGGAGCATAATGGCTAAGTTTTGAAATCATTTTAAAGATAAAGTAAGTAGAAAAATTGATAAATTAAAAGAGAATCAAACTTTATCACAAACTAATAGAGAAACATTAGACCTTGCTCCAAATGCATTGCTTCAGCCATTCAACTATAAAAAATGAAAATTAATCGGGGATGCTTTTGAGTATTCTGAAACCCTAACTTTAGGAAATGAAACTAAACCATTTAAAGAATTTATTCACAGATTCTCACAAAATACTGGTGGAGTTTTTGGATTTTGAATTTTAGCAATTCTCATTATTTTAGCTTTATTTGTTCCTTTCTTCACTTTAGACCCAATTTTACCGAATGTTAATGCTAGAAATTTAACTTTTGCTCAAACTGATAATTTAGGAATTTACCATTTCTTTGGTACTGATGATTCAGGTCGCGATTTATGAGCTAGATTATGATGAGGATTACGTTATTCAGTTGCTCTTTCGATTGTAACCGTCTTTTTTGAAGTTATCATTGGAGTGACACTTGGAATTATGATGGGGCAATTTGATCGTTTTGATCGAATTATGACCTTTATTATTAAAATTCTTTCAGTTGTGCCAACTATTATCATCTTGATTTTAATGACCATTGTCGTTAGTCCAAGCTTTTGAGTTATTGCCTTTTCATTATCGTTTACTTCATGAACTGGAATGGCAAACCAAATTCGTGCTCAAGTTAAAAGAGCAAGAAACTTTGAATGAGTTTCAGCTTCAAGGGTATTAGGAACTCCAACTTGAAAGGTGCTTAAAAATTACGTCCCTGTAATTTTGCCAATTTTAATTACTCAACTTGTGTTCTCAATTCCTGGAGTTATTCTAGCTGAAACATCACTTGCATTTATTGGTTTAAACATCGAAAATACCGCTACACTTGGAAACTTGATTTCAGATGGGCAAAAGAACTTCCCGTTATACTTAAGATATGTCTTTGTTCCTGCAACAGTGCTTGTACTTATTACTACTAGCATTCAGCTTATAGGAGCTAGCGTGCAAGATTCGCTAAGAAGACAAAGATAGGAGTGATATGTCAAAAAGATCAAAAAGAATGAAATTTATTACTTTAAAAAAACAAGACATGCACTCTATGTTTAAAAATCAAGAAACAAAAGTGCAAGAAGAACTTAAGTTCAATGTAGTTCAATCAGCTCATAATATAGCTGAACCAACCCAACCTCTCAAAACCAATGAACACGCTCAAATGAAGATTGAGCCAGAATTAATGAGTCAACCAGCCAATGAATTAATTCAACCAAAACCAAAAAAAGCATGTCTTTTCCATAAGTTTATGAAAAAATTCTCAAGCAAAAGAAAAGAACTTTTAACTTTTGATTGAGATAAATTTTACAAAGACGTTCAATACAAAACCTTTAGCGATGGAACTAAATTACCCATTGCTGCTGAAATTAAAGATCTTTATTTAAGTTTCACCAATCCTGCTCGTCCAGGAGAAAAGAACCTTGTCCTTCGTGGTCCTTCAATTCAAATTTATGAAGGAAAAGTTCACGCAATTATTGGGGAATCAGGTTCAGGAAAAAGTGTACTAACTTCACTTTTATACGGATTAACTGGAGATAATGCGGTTATTGACTCAGGTGAAGTTAAACTTTACAATAATAATGTTGAAAAATTCAGTTTTAAAGATTGAGAGCGTTCAGGATACCGTGGAAGAGCTGTTTCAGCTGTCTTTCAAAACCCTATGTCAACTTTAAACCCAACCATGAAAGTTGGAAAACAAATCATGGAAGGAATGTTGGTTAATAAAATTGTTAAAACCAAAAAAGAAGCTTATGAACGTGCTGTTGATTTTTTAAGACGTACTAAAATTAACGACCCAGAAGCGGTCATGAAGCTTTATCCTCACGAAATGTCAGGTGGAATGATTCAAAGGGTTGTTATTGCTACTATTGTAGCTTTAGAAGCTAAAATCCTTGTAATGGACGAACCAACCACTGCACTTGACCCTACTGTACAAGCTCTTGTGCTTGATGTTATTAAAGAACTTCAACACGATTTAAAACTTTCAATTGTGTTTATCACCCACGATTTAGGAGTTGTTGCTTCAATTAGCGATTACATTTCAATTATGTACGCAGGACAAATTATTGAAGAAGGAACTGCTAAAGAAATTCTTAAAAACCCACAACATCCTTATACTTGAGGGTTAATCGCCTCTATGCCTGATGTAAATAAAGGTGAACGTCTTGCTACTATTCGTGGAAGCGTACCTTCTTCATTAAATAACATTGTTGGTGAAGCTTTTGCTGTTAGAAATGACTATGCTCTTGATATAGACTTTGTTCAAGAAGCTCAATTCTACTGAGTTTCAGAAACTCATCGCGTTAAATCAGCTCTACTTGATGAACGGGCCCCAGAATATCAACCACCACTCTTAATTCAAAAATTATGAAAGGAATTTGCTGAAAGTAAAAATTAGATATGAAAAACAAAACATCTTATAATACTATAACTTTAGATTCAGAAAATTCTGTCTACGGAACCCCGTTAAATCCTCAAAGAGTGATTGTTGATTCTTATACTAGATTTGGATTTTTTAAAAAACATACATATCGTCCTATTTTAGAAGGAACTGAAGAAATGCTTTCTCCTAAGCATGGTGAAGAAATCCTTGTTAAAATGAGAAATGTTGATATTACTTATGGAAGTGGACTTAAATCCTTTCGAGCAATTAAAGATTTATCATTAAACATTTACAAAGGTGAAGTTTTAGGACTTGTTGGGGAATCAGGATCAGGAAAATCAACCACTGGAAAAGCATTAGTGGGATTAGTTCCTTATTCACACGGTCAAATCCAATTGCTTGATAAAACCTTACCAAAAGTTCTTAAAAGAGGTTTTAAATTCGGGAAAGCATTGGAAGAATACAAAGCTATTGACAATTTTTTAACTAATAAAGTGCAAATGATTTTCCAAGATCCAGCCAACTCGCTTAATCCACACATTAACGTGGAAGCAGTAGTTTCTGAAGGACTTGAAAATACTAAAAACGCCAAAGAAATTTACATATATAACATTGATCAAGAAGTTCTTAAAGAAACCTTTGCTAAAATTTCTCATGCAGGAAAGCAAACGATCTTTAATGATCACTTATTTGATAAATTAAATCAGCAAGTAGCAATTAATGAAGAACAAGGTTATCAAGCTTTATATGTTCAGCTTGCAAGTATGCTTACTGACGAACCACAAGCTTATGAGTATTTATTAAGTACTAAAGCAACTCGCGAAAGTGAGATGAAACTTTCAGAAAAAGATTGTAAAAAAATCCTTGTTCGTGAAATTTTGAAAAGTGTTGGACTTGATGAATCAGTGCTTGGACGTTTTCCGCTTGAATTTTCAGGAGGACAACAACAACGGATCGGAATTTCAAGGGCCGTGGTATTACGTCCACAACTTTTAATTGCTGATGAACCAATTTCGGCTCTGGACGTGTCAATTCAAGCTCAAGTTGTCAACATTTTTAAAGAATTAAAAGAAAAATTTAATCTGACTATTTTATTCATTGCCCACGATTTAAGAATGGTCGAATATATTTCTGATCGGATTGCGGTTATGAATAAAGGGACTTTACTTGAAATTGGAAAAACTCAAGAAATCATTAATAATTCACTTCATCCATATACAAAATCACTTCTTGATGCTGTTCCTTCAATTGATTCAGAAAAAGGAAGTTTAATTGGTTATGTCTATGACCCAGCTATTCATAATTATAATGATGTAGTGCAACCCCAATGAATTAAAATTAATGATGATCACTATGTGCTAGGAACTCCTGAAGAAGTTCAAAACTGACAAAAAGGAAAGTATTAAACTAATTATGAAAAACAAACTTAATAAATGGGCTTTATTATTAGCGAGTATAGCAACACCGGCCTTTGTTGCTCTTTCATGTCAAAGTGCACAAAGTTCTTCAGAACACAAAGAAGACGGGACTAATGCACCTATAGCCACTCCTGGAGCCCCTGGAAAGACTAACGAAAATCAACCAATAAATAACAATCCTGATGTAAATATTGCTAATCCTAGCCAAAATACTGAATCAGATATAACCAATCCAGATTCAGATCTAGAGTTAACTAATTCATCAATCATTACTCAAGAACCTTTTGTCACTAAGAACGTTGAAAAAGATGGAGTTGTGCGCGGTACTCTAAAATTAGAACGCATAGGTTGGAACAAAGGAACTAAAATTTCTGATTTTATCAAAGAACTTAAAAATGTATCTTTAGATTATGAACAAAGAATCCATAGTGTTAAATCAATTCAACTTTTAAGAAAATTCTTTATTAGATCTAATTACAATAGTTATGTTCCTGTCGAGACAAACCCCCCAGTAGTACTCAAAACAATGACTAAATACACCCCAACTGGCGGTAAAGAAGAACCTAGTACACCAATTTCAATTTGAGTTCCATATAATTTTGAATTTGATCAACCACTTGACGAATCCAAATTATCGCCAACTCAGAAAAAAGCAAAAGATCAACTTTTAGATTTAAGGGCTACAATTATTAAAAGTTTCTTTTCAATTATTCGTGCAGTTGGAAATGTTCCACAACACTATAACTTTATAACTGGACTGCAAGAAAGAGAAAATATTGCGTTTCAACTTGATGTTTCTTCTTTAATCTTTACTATTGATTATTTACTCAATCATAATGTCTTTGATTTATACATTAATTCAATTTTGCAAGGTAAATTACTTTTAGATAAAACCGGAAAACCAAGCGAACCATTAACCAACAAATTTTTTGATAAACAATTTAATTTACTTCCAAGTGATGAAGCCATTTCTCCTTATGCATTTGCGTTTTCATTCTTATATTTAAAACGCAAAGCAACCAATATTTTAGATCTTGCGAGAAGAAGTTAAACTCAAAACATAGTCAATTTGACTATGTTTTTTAAAACTTAAAAGCGTTTATCAATAAAAAAAGTATAATTAAAATATTATTTATAGCCATGAAAAATTTAGCTAATCAATTACGTCCCAACACAATTAATGAGATCGTTGGACAAGAACATATTAAGTCACTTTTTCGCCAAGTTGTTAAAAATAATTTAACAACCAGTTTTTTGCTATTTGGCGAAAGTGGGGTTGGGAAATCATCATCAGCTATTGCATTAGCTAAAGAATTAAATAAAAAATATGGATATTTTAACGCAGCTGTAGATTCAAAAAAACAACTCAGCCAATTACTTGACACTTGCCAAATTCTTATTGTTGATGAAATTCATCGACTCAACAAGGACAAGCAAGACATTCTACTTCCGTATTTAGAATTTGATAAAATCATTATTTATGCTACTACTACCGAAAATCCTTACTTTAAGGTCAATCCGGCCTTAAGAAGTAGAATGCAAATTTTACAATTTTATAAACTAAGTAATGAGCAAATTATTCAAGGATTAAGAAATATTATTAATCAACACTTTCCTGAATTAAATATTTCAAATGAACTTTTAGCTAAGTTAGCGTTTATGTCCAGCGGAGACTATCGAATTGCTTTGAACAATCTTCAAATGCTCGGAATTTTAAAAAGTAATTCCACACCAGTCAGTGAAGCAGATTTAAAATTGATTATTCCTAATATTCAATTTTATTCAGATGCTAAGGGAAGTGCCCATTATAACAATTTATCAGCATTACATAAATCACTTCGTGGAAGTGATGTTGACGCTTCAATTTATTATGGAATGCTAATTGCCACTAGCGGAGATTTTGATGGATTATTTCGTCGCATGCTTGCTGTGACCTATGAAGATATTGGGTTGGCTTCTTCAAGTATTCAATTTAAAGTACATAATGCTATTAATGCTTATGAACGTTTAGGAGTACCTGAAGGTCTTTTACCGATTACTTATGCATTAATTGAATTAGCACTAGCACCTAAATCTAATTCGGTTGTTCAAGCTCGGGATATGGCTTTAAATTTGATTAATTCAGGACATATTTATACTATTCCCAAGCATTTAAGAGATGCTCATTATGCTTCAGCTAGTAAACTAGGTGATGGAATTGGATATGCATATCCACACGATTTTCGTAATAATTGAGTTAAACAACAATACTTACCAAATGAGTTAATCAATCAACATTTTTACACACCAGGCCTAAATCAGAGAGAACAAGCAATCAGCAAATATTGAACAGAGCTCAAAAATAAGGAGTAAACAATGAAATGAACACTAGATCAGATTAAAACTCTTGAAGATCTTAAAAAATCCAAAAATCAAGTTTATGGTTCACAAGGCGAAATTTTTCAATTGCAACAAAAACTTAAAAATGCTCCAGCAGAACAAAAAAAGTTTATCGGACAAGAAATTAATGCTCTGAAAAAAGAATATGAAACTTTTTTTGCTCAAGCCGAAAGCAAAATTCAAGATTTACAAATTCAGCAAAGACTGGAAAATGAATTTGTTGATGTGACTATTCCGCTTAAATCTAAAGGATCATTAAACCCAATTACAATCATTGAAAATAGACTTAAAGACTGATTTTATGGACACGGATATTATGAGCAAAAAGCTGGAGAAATTGTTTCAGATTTATATAACTTTGAACGTTTAAATATCCCCCAAGATCATCCAGCTCGTGCTATGCACGATTCGCTTTATATTAATGCAACTACATTATTAAGAACTCACAATACCGGAGTTACTGCAAGCGTTTTAGAACAAAACGCTAATAAAGAAGTATCTACTTTTGCAATTGGCAAAGTGTATCGTAACGATGAAGATGATGCCACTCACTCACATCAATTTACTCAAATTGATTTTGTTTCAGTAGGTCAAGTGTCATTTCCTAATTTAATTTGAACTCTCAAAGATATGCTTTCGTATGTGCTCGAAGAACAAGTACAAATTCGTTTGCGTCCATCATACTTTCCGTTTACTGAACCAAGTGTTGAAGTGGATGTGTTTTATAAAAATAAATGAATTGAAATTTTAGGTGCTGGAATGCTTCATCCTAATGTTTTAAAAATGGCTGGATTTAATTCAGATTTTACTGGATTTGCAGCTGGAATTGGAGTGGAACGAATCACTATGATTAAATATGGATTTACTGATATTAGGGACTTATATAAAAATGATTTAAGAATTATGGAGCAATTTAAATATGAAAGATAGTTTCTTACAAATTCTCCAAAGTGAAGGTAAAAAACCATATTTTGAAAACATTATTAATGGACTAAGAAATTACATCACTTTTGACATAGTTCCGCATCAAATGGATATGTTTAGAGCTTTTGAATTTTTTCAAGTTCACGAAACTAAGGTGATTATTCTTGGTCAAGATCCTTATCATAGTAAAAATGTTGCTGATGGTTTAGCCTTTTCAACTCGTTCAAAGAAAACTCCTCCTAGTTTACAAAATATTTTCAAAGAATTAAGTGATGAATTTCCAAATATTAGCTTAAATAGTAATGATTTAACTCCATGAGCTAAACAAGGAGTATTATTGCTCAATGTCTATTTAACTACTGTAATTAATAAGCCACTTGAACATCAACATTTAGGATGAGAGCAATTTGCTCAAGTTGTCTGTGAGAAAATTGTACAAGCAAATCCAAATGTGGTGTTTCTAGCTCTAGGAAGACATGCACAAGAATTTATCACAAAATTACATCCAGTTCCACAATATGTGCTTAAAACATCTCATCCAAGTCCGTTTTCTGCAAACAAAGGATTCTTAGGATCGCGAATTTTTATTAAAGCCAATGAACTTTTAAAACAAAATAACATCAGTCCGATTAATTGAGAATTAAAAGAGGTTAAATAATTATGATTCTATCGTTAAAACATTTAAACAAGTATTTGCCAGAATATAAATTGACAAATCAAGTCGAAAAGCATTTAAATGAACTTGGTTTTGAGGTTGAATCATTTAAACCTTTTTCTGACGTTAAGGGATTAAGGTTTGCAAAAGTTGTTAATGTACAATCAAATCCAAATAACTCTAAACTTGATGTTGTAGAGATTAAATTATCTGACCAAAAACTAATCATTCAAACTAATAATAAAATCTTAAAACCTGGTGATTTAACTATTTGTTTTATTGCAGGTTCAATTAAAGGAAAACATACATTTGCTCCAATTGAATTAAGCGGAATTATTTCACAAGGTATGTTTGCTTCTTGGAGTGAAATTGGATATGATTATTCATTGTTAACTGATAAAGATCAAGTTTTAACTCTTCCGAGTGATTTTGCTTCACTTGATGATAATGTCGAAGAAAAATTAAATTTAAATGATTATTTAATTGAAATTAGTCCAACAGCAAATCGCAATGATGCTAACTCATACTTTACAATTGCCAGTGAATTAGCCGCCTTTTATCGAACAAAATTAAGTTTACCTGATGAACAAATAAATCCATCATTTAGCTCAAAATTAATAGTAAATAAAGACCAAGCTGATGAGTTGATGTTTTTGGAAGTTTTAGGTAAAAAGCAAACCAGCTTACAAGAAAAACTACTACTTGCTAAACACGGAATGGATTCTAAATTCAATTGAGCTATAAATTTAACCAATCTTTGCTTACTTGAAACAGGAGTTCCTGCACACGTATATCCACGTAATAAGCTCAAAGGAAACTTGAAAGCAAGTTTATACACTGGGAAACAAGTAATCTTAGGGAATAAAGAAATTAATGTTGAAAATGTTCTAACTATTTTTGATGATCATCAACCAATTTCTTTTGCTAGTGTAATGGGATTAGAAAATTACAAAGTAAACCAAGAGGATGAACAGTTTGTTTTTGAAATAGGAGTTTTTAATCCTCAATTAATCCGTCATGGCGCAAAAGAAGTAAAGATTTTATCTAATTCAGCTAACCAAGGATCACGGAAAATTAGCAAAGAAATTGCATTAAGAGGAATGCAATATTTACAAAGAAAATGCAAAGGTTTAAGTTATTCAAATATTGTTAACGAAATTAATAAGCTTGAAAAATTACAAATTGTAAATGATGACAAAATGCTTCAACTTTACAGTGGAATGAGTGATTTATCTATTTTTGAACCAGCAAAAAAACAATTAATTTTATTAGGATTTGAATTTAGTAATGAAATAATTAAAGTTCCAAATTATCGTTATGATGTCACTATTTTTGCTGATATTATTGAAGAATTATTCCGTTTTTATTCATATGATAATTTTAAAGAAACTAAGTTTAAAAACGTGCCAATTAAAACTCAAGCAAGAGATAATATAAAAAATATTCTTGCCTTTAAAGGGTATGATGAAGCAAGAACATTCACACTAGTTTCACAAGAAAAAGCTTCATTTAATCCTTTTAATTTTGAGCAAAATATTTCATTAATGACTTTTGTTTCCAAGGAAAGAGAAGTGATTCGAAATTCAATTATTAGTTCGCTTAGTGAAGTAGTTGAATATAATCAAAAAAGAAAATTAAATCATCTTAATATTTTTGAGCAAGGGATGATTAATGAGAACATTTCGGTAATTGGAATGGCAAGTACAACTAAAATGTTTGAGCAATTTTCTAGCGATGTACTAGATATTATTAACCACCCAGCTCAATTAGTTCCTTTTAGCGATAATGAACAAATTCACTACAATACAAGCGCTAAAATTATGCATGAAGGAAAAATGATTGGATGAATTGGAAAATTACATCCTAAATTTGATAGCACAAATGCTTTATATGCTGAATTTTTAGATAACACATTTAGTTCACGAGCAAAATTTACTTCAATTTCATTTGAACCATATAAAAGTTTAGATTTAACTTTTGAACTTAAACTTAATGAACATATTGGTTCGAAAATTGAGCAAATTCATCAACTATCTGAAGTGTTTGAGATTAAGCAAATTGATGATTTTTATAAAAAAGAAACTAATACTCATTTTGTAACTTTAAGAATTATTGGAGATTCAGAACAAATTCAAATCATTGATAATCATTTTAATAAGTAGGTCACATGTACAAAAAAATAACTTTACAAGATAAAATTGTTCAGCAAGCAATTAATAAAGAATTGCAACGTCAAAAAGATCACATTGAATTAATTGCATCAGAAAATTATGTTTCAGAACAAGTACTCAAAGCACAAGGAAGTGTTTTAACTAACAAATATGGTGAAGGATACCCTGGAAAAAGATATTACGGAAGTTGTGAAAATGTTGATGTAGTTGAAAGTGCAGCGATTGAACGTTTAAAAGAAATATTTAAGGTTAAATATGCAAACGTACAATCGTATTCAGGGTCTGTAGCTAATGCTGCTGCCATTGCTTCGGTAGTTCCTGAAAAAGGAAAAGTAATGGGGCTTAGTCTTTCTTCAGGGGGGCATTTAACTCACGGATATAAAATTTCTTTTAGTGGAATTTTTTACAATTCAATTACTTATGATGTTGGTCCAGATGGATATTTGGATTATGATCAAATCGAACAAATTGCAATGAGAGAAAAACCTGACCTGATAATTTGTGGATATTCAGCGTATCCTCGTATTATCGATTTTAAACGTTTTCGTGAAATTGCTGATAAATGTGGAGCTAAATTGCTGGCTGATATTGCTCATATTGCTGGATTAATCGCTGGAGGTGTACACCCTTCACCAGTAGGGTATGCAGATATTATCACTTCGACTACTCACAAAACACTTCGTGGAGGTCGTGGTGGAGTAATTATGACCAATGATGAACAAATTGCAAAAAAAGTTGATCGCTGAGTTTTTCCGGGTTATCAAGGTGGACCATTATTTCACGCTATTGCTGGAAAAGCAGTTGCTTTTTATGAAGTACTTCAACCGCAGTTTAAGCAATATGCTAAAAATATTGTTAAAAACGCACAAGAATTTGCCAATGAATTTAAAAAGTTAGGGGCTAATATTATTTCAGGCGGAACTGACAATCATTTATTTATGGTTAATGTCCATGATACATATAAAATCACTGGGAAACAAGCTGAAACTTTATTAGAGCAATTTAATATTACTATTAATAAAAATTCAATTCCATTTGATATTCTTTCACCAATGGTTACCAGCGGAATTAGACTTGGAACAGC
The DNA here is from genome assembly GCF_024582695.1 of Mycoplasma sp. 1578d. Classification (NCBI taxonomy): domain Bacteria; kingdom Bacillati; phylum Mycoplasmatota; class Mollicutes; order Mycoplasmatales; family Mycoplasmataceae; genus Mycoplasma; species Mycoplasma sp. 1578d. Next base: position 600,190 of record NZ_CP102081.1, on the reverse strand, counting down.
CGCTATGACTAGTCGCGGATTTACTAAGTGAAAAGAATTAGCTCGTTTAATTGATCAAGTTTTGCGAAATTACGAATTTTACAAATCAAATACCCAAGAAACAAAACAAGCAAAATCTCAAATTTTATCTCAAATCAAAACTTGAACCAAAGAATTCCCAATTAAAAAATCATATTTAGATTAACAAAAT